>SEGN01000093.1 GCA_004211245.1 Variovorax sp. | reverse complement strand
GTCGCGTACATGAAGAACAGCTGGCCGGTGAGCGGCATGCCGGTCGTGAACATGTGGTGCGCCCACACGATGAACGACAGGATCGCGATGGACGAGGTGGCGTACACCATCGACGCATAGCCGAACAGGCGCTTGCGGGCGAACGCGGGCACGACCTGGCTGATGATGCCGAACGCCGGCAAGATCATGATGTAGACCTCGGGGTGGCCGAAGAACCAGAAGATGTGCTGGTACATCACCGGGTCGCCGCCGCCGGCGGGATTGAAGAAGCTGGTGCCGAAATGGCGGTCCGTCAGCGTCATCGTGATCGCGCCTGCGAGCACGGGCATCACGGCAATCAGCAGGTACGCGGTGATGAGCCAGGTCCAGCAGAACATCGGCATCTTCATCAACGTCATGCCGGGCGCGCGCATGTTGAGGATGGTCACGATGATGTTGATCGAGCCCATGATCGACGAGGCGCCCATGATGTGCATCGCGAAGATGCCGGCGTCCATCGAAGGTCCCATCTGCAGCGTGAGCGGCGCGTAGAGCGTCCAGCCGGCCGCCGGCGCACCGCCGGGCATGAAGAACGAACCCACGAGCATGATGGCTGCGGGGATCAGCAGCCAGAAGCTGAAGTTGTTCATCCGCGCGAAGGCCATGTCCGATGCGCCGATCTGCAGCGGGATCATCCAGTTCGCGAAGCCGACGAACGCCGGCATGATGGCGCCGAACACCATGATCAGGCCGTGCATGGTGGTGAACTGGTTGAACAGTTCGGGGTTCACCAACTGCAGGCCGGGCTGGAAGAGCTCTGCGCGGATCAGCAGCGCAAGCACGCCGCCGACCATCAACATGGTGAACGAGAACAGCAGGTACAGCGTGCCGATGTCCTTGTGGTTGGTGGCAAACACCCAGCGGCGCCAGCCGGTCGGGGCCGCGTGGTGCTCGTCGTGGCCGTGGTCATCGTGGCCGTGTGCGTGACCGTGAGGATCGAGAACTGCGCTCATTTGTGATATTCCTTACTTGCTGCGCTGTGCCAGCACTTCGGCCGGCTGCACGATCTGACCCGTCTTGTTCGACCAGCTGTTCTTGGTGTAGCTCGCCACGGCGGCGAGGTCGGTGTCGCTCAATTGCTTCCATGACGGCATCGCGCCGTTGTTCTGTCCCTTGAGAAGAACCTGGATCTGCTTGGCATGGTCGGTATCGAGCACCACCGCCGCACCGTCGAGCGGCTTGATCGGGCCGGCGCCCTTGCCGTTGGCCTGGTGGCAGGCCGCGCAATTGGCTGCATAGACCTTCTCGCCACGCGCAAGGATTTCAGGAAGCGCCCAGACCTTGGTGGGATCGTCGAGCTTGGCCGCGGCTTCCTTGCGTTTCGCGTCGACCCAGGTCGTGTAGTCGGCAGCCGAGACCACCTTCACGTGGATCGGCATGTAGGCGTGTTCCTTGCCGCACAGCTCCTGGCACTGGCCGTAGTAGTCGCCGACCTTCTCGGCGCGAAACCACGTGTCGCGCACGAAGCCGGGGATCGCGTCCTGCTTGACACCCAGCTGGGGCACCGCGAACGCGTGGATCACGTCATTGGCGGTCGTGATCACGCGGATCTTCTTGTCGACCGGCACCACCAGCGGGTTGTCCACCTTGAACAGATAGTCGACCGGCATCTCGCCCTTGGCACCGGCGTCGGACATGGCACGCTGGCTGCTGTCGAGCGTGGAGATGAAGGCCAGGCCCTCGCCTTCGCCCTTGATGTAGTCGTAGCCCCATTTCCACTGGTAGCCCGTGGTCTTGACGGTGAGATCGGCGTTGGTGCTGTCCTTCTGCGCCACCAGCACCTTGGTGGCCGGCAGGGCCATCAGGATGACGATCAGGAACGGCACGATGGTCCAGATCACCTCGACCACGACCGACTCGTGGAAGTTGGCCGCCTTGTGGCCGACCGACTTGCGGTGCTTCCAGATCGAATAGAACATCACGGCAAACACGGCCACGAAGATGACCGTGCAGAGAATCATCATCACCGTGTGCAGGAAATGCTGCTCCTGCGCGATCTTGGTCACGCCGATGGGCATGTTCAATTGACGAACCGAGGGGCCGCCCGGCAAGTCGCTGACCGCGTGCGCCGCGCCGCCGATCATCGCGCCGGCTGCCAGCAGCAGGCTTGCCGGCCAGTTCTTGTTGCGCCAAATGCTCTTCATCGTGTTTGCTTCTTCAATTACCAGTTAACCCATCGGCCCGTTGGCGCCCGGCGGCGGCATTGCGTGCCACTCAGGCGCCGCGCAACGCCATGCGAATTTCGCGCGCCAGCGCCGCACGCAATTCGGGACGCACATAGCGTCCCACCCTGACCGAACGACCCTGCCCCGACACCTCGATCAGCGACCTGTCGCTGGCCTGCGGCTCGATCCGCACCTGATGCGGCAAAAATTCCGTGCGCTCGTAGTGCCCGCCGTTCTCCAGCTCCACCACCAGCCGACCTTCCTGCAAGGCGATCTTTTCGCCGTCCGTTGCATGCCGGGCATACAACACGAATGCAAATCCGACCGCCGCCAGTTCCAGCCAGGCGAACGGCAACACCAGCCGCGCACCATGCCACCAGAACACGCTCCCGATGCCGAGCGAAACCACGCAAAGCGACGCATAGAGCCAGCCCAGCTGGCTCGGCGTGACCGAGCAGTTGCGCTTCAGGAACCAGTGGATGTTCTGGCCCGAAACAGTGGCAAAACGAAACACGGAATTCGACACGGGCGAGTTCAGCAAATCGGTGCGCCGACAGCCGCCAGACCAGGGTTTGACAGGCCGCGATCACGGGACCATACCCGCGAGTTCACGCAACGGCGGATTGTAGCGGGGGAAATTGCTCGCCCCCAGTCTGCGCGGCACTTAGTGTCCGCTGTGCCGACGCCCTTCCGGGGGCAACACCAGCGGCCCGGCGGAGCCGGTTGCGCGGTGTTCACGACCTGCCGCCCTTCTTGAGCATCGCTCGCATGTCGCGCAATGAGACGCTGCTTTGAGCGGCAAGGGCAGCACGCGGGGCTGGCTTGAAGGCATGGCCGTAGATGATTTCGAAGGTCAGAGTGATGCGGCCGGCGTTCTCGCCCTGGCCTTCCAGTTCGCGCATCGCGTCGCCCAGCCGGGCGCGCCAGCCCCGCCCCCGCAGTGCGTGGAAACGGGCCGGGTGCAGATTGCGTCCCAGCGTACGCAGTTCGGCGAGCGCGGCGTCGGGCGTGGGCCAGGTCAGCACGACACGCTCCATGTCCATCACCGGTTCGGCGAAACCGGCGTGCACCAGCATGTCGCCCCAGTCGTGCATGTCGGTGAACTCGTGGCCCGGCGGCGGCCATCCGAGGCGGGCATGGAGCGCGCGCAATTCGCGCACCGTGTCGGGGCCGAGGCAGGAGAACATCAGGAATCCGTCGGTCGCGACGATGCGATGCCAGCGGCCGATCAGCGCCTGCGGGTCCGCGGCCATGTGCAGCGCCATGTTGGCCCAGAGCAGGTCGACGCCGGCTTCGGGTATGGAATCGAAACGCGCCTGCGCGCCCTGCCAGCGCCTGGCACTCCACCACGGCGCGCCCAGCACGCTGGCCGTGCGCGAGGCGAGCGCTGCATCGGGCTCGATGACGTGTGGGACGGCGTCGCGGTAACGGCGCGCCACCAAGGCATGCGCTTCGAGGCCGCCACGCAGGGGCGACCAGTCGGCCCACGTCCGTGGCCGCGCGGTGATCCACTGCAGCCGGTCTTCCATGCGCCGGCCGACTTCCTCGTGCAACCAGGGGGAGCCGTCGGGCGGTGCCAGGCGCGCCCAGCGTGCGGCCGCCGCGGCGTCGATGGTGGGCGGGCGCTGGGCGGGGTCGGTGGGCATGGGCGGCCAGTATATTGAGCCATGCACGCGCTTCGGATCGCACGCCCTTTCACCGCACTGCTGGATGCGATTCCGAGCCAATGCGCCGTCTGCCGGGTCTGGCCGGCGCGACAGGTGTGCGACGCGTGCGTGGCCCGCTTCGCGCCGCCGATCGCGCGTTGCCGTACCTGCGCGCTGCCTGTCACGCCAGGCAACCCGCAGTGCGGAGATTGCCTGCTGCACCCTTCCCCGCTGGACGCCTGCCACGCCGCCTGCACCTACGCGTGGCCATGGCCCGACTGCATCGCGGCCTTCAAGTTCCGCGGCAATCCCGGCTGGGCTGCGCCTCTTGCGACCTTGATGCGAAGCGCCCCCTGGGTCGAACCGGCCCTGGAGCAATGCGATGTGGTGTTGCCGATGCCGCTGGCCCCCCGACGGCTGCGCGAGCGCGGCTTCAACCAGTCGCTGGAACTCGCGCGCAGGCTGTCCCCGTCGAAAATCGAAGCCACGCTGCTGCTGCGAACGCGCGAGACAGCGGCGCAGAGCGGGCTGACGCGCGCCGAGCGCCTGCGCAACCTGCGTGGCGTCTTTGCGGTCGAGCCGCTGCGAGCGGGTGAGCTCCGCGGTCGCCGCGCGGTTCTGGTCGACGACGTGATGACCAGCGGCGCCTCGGTCTTCGCAGCCGCCGAAGTGCTGCGCGCCGCCGGCGCGGCGCACATCACGGCGATCGTGCTGGCCCGCACCGACCCGCCACAATGAGCGCCGTCCTGACGCCAGCACCTTCATGTTTCACATCGTCCTCGTCGAGCCCGAGATTCCGCCCAACACCGGTAACGTCATCCGGCTGGCCGCCAACACCGGCTGCACGCTGCACCTGGTCGAGCCGCTCGGTTTCTCGATGGACGACCGGCTGCTCAAGCGCGCCGGGCTCGACTACCACGAGTACGCGGAGGTGCGGCGTCACGCGAACTGGCAGGCGCTGCTCGATGCGGAGCGACCATCGGCCGACCGCCTTTTCGCACTGACCACGCGCGGCACACGCTTCGTGCACGAAGCAGCCTTCGCACCGGGCGACTGGCTCGTGTTCGGCGCCGAGACACGCGGGCTTGCACCCGCGCTGCGCGACAGCTTTGCGCCGGCGCAGCGGCTGCGCCTTCCGATGCGCGAAGGGCAGCGCAGCCTGAATCTTTCGAACGCGGTGGCGGTGACGGTGTTCGAGGCCTGGCGCCAGAACGGCTTCAGCTGACCGTGGCCACCGGGCGGGCCCGGCGTTCCGGCGCCGGCTCGCCCATGAAGTCCAGAAAGGCCCGGGTGCGGGCCGGCAGCATCTTGCGGCTCGGCAGCGCTGCATAGATGGTGAAGCGCCCGAAGATCCATTCCGGCAGCAGGTGCACCAGCGCGCCGCTCTCCAGATGCGGCCGCGCCAGCGCCCGCGACAGGGCGGCCACTCCGGCGCCTTCGAGGGCCGAGCGGTAGAGCACGTCGAAGCTGGCGGACTGCACCACCACCGGCATGTCGACCTCGACCGGGGCGCCCACCCCGTCGTGCCGCTGCAGACGAAAGCGCCGAGCGCTGTGTCCGGTGGTCTGCTGCCAGGGAAACTTGAGGTACTGGTGGTCGACCAGATGCGCAGGAAGGGTGGGTGTGCCGGCCCGCGCCAGATAGGCTGGAGAGGCGCAAACGATCATGTCGGTGCGCGCGAGCGGCCGGGCCACCACGTTCAGGTCGATCCCGTCTTCGAGCAGCAGAAAGCTCACGTCGAAAGCCTCGACGCGGTGCTGGGGAAACGGGTCGACCACGATGTCGAGCATCACGCCGGGATGCAATGCCCGCCAGCGCGCGATGCGCGGCGCCAGCAGATGGGTGGCGAGCACGGGCGTGGAGAGGATGTGCAAGGTGCCTTGCAGCTCGCGCGTGCTGGCCACCGCGGCCGATTCCGCGTCATCGATCTCGCGCAGGATCGCGCGCAGCCGTTCGAGGTAGCGCTCGCCGGCCTCGGTCAGGCTGATCTTGCGCGTGGTGCGCTGGATCAGCCGGGCGCCCAGATGGGCCTCCAGGTCGCCGATCAGCCGCGTCACCGCAGCCGGCGACAACTCCAGCGCCCGCGCCGCCGCGGCAAAGCCGCCATCGTCGATCACGCGCTGGAAGACACGCATGGAAAGCAATCTGTCCATTCAATCCACCTTGATCGTTGCTAATACTGGAATGTTCAATTGAAGACTATGCAGTTTATTTTTGATACTGACAAGTCTACATTCGAGTCATCGATGCAGCGATTCCCTTTTTCCGGCATCGACCGCAGTCCCGCTCTTTCCATCTTCTTCAGGAGTCTCACCATGAACACCAAGCTCATCGCCATTGCCGCCATCTCCAGCTTCGCCGCGTTCGGCGCCCATGCCTTCCAGGGCGAGCAGAACCCGCTGCCGCCGCAACCGTTCCAGTCGACGCTCGATCGCAGCACGGTGCAAGCCGAAGCGCGCACGCCAGTGAAGATCAGCAACGGCGGCACCGGCGTGATGGCCAGCCGCAATTCGGCGACCGATCGGGCCGCCGTGAAGGCCAGCGCAGTGGCCATCACCGGCGCTGGCGCCGCCACCTATGGCGAAGTGACCGACCGTCGCATGTAAGCACCCCTTCACCGGCATGAAGAAAGCCGCCCTCGGGCGGCTTCTTCGTTCTGGCGGGCCAGCCTCAGGGATAGCGCCGGACCACCGATTCCGCGATGCAGGCCGGTTTCTTCGCACCTTCCAGTTCGATCGTGGTTTCCCAGACCATCTGCACGCCGTCGTTCTCGATCGGCTCGCTGCTCAACAGTTTCATGCGGCCACGGATGCGGCTGCCCACCGGCACCGGCGACATGAAGCGCACCCGGTTCAGGCCGTAGTTGACGCCCATGCGCGATTCGACCACTTCCACTGCCGTCTCGAAGATCTTCGGCAACAGCGACAGCGTCAGGAAACCGTGCGCGATCGGCGCACCGAACGGCCCGGCCTTGGCACGCTCGACATCGACATGGATCCACTGGTGGTCGCCGGTGGCTTCGGCGAACTGGTTCACCTGCGCCTGCGTGATGGTGATCCAGTCGCTCTGCGCGACCTCCTGGCCGACGCAGGCGGCCATGTCCTGAAGGGTTTGAAAGGTTTTCATGGCGCGGACTCTAGTCGCGCGCCCCGCTCCGGGCCTGTAGCGACGGAGACAACCATTGAAGCAGCGGTTGCCACTGTTCCAGATCGCGCTGCACCCGGCCCGGTGACACGTCGAACAGTGTGAGCCCACGCGCGGCGAGCTGCACATAGTTCTGCGTGTCGCGCAGTTCGGCCACCATGGGCACGCCGAGTTGCGCCACGAACTCGCGCAGCCGGTCGCCCGACAGCGTATGGGCACCGACGCGCATCCCGACCAGCCCGATGCGCGCCTTGGCCGCGTGGCGCTGCGCCATCAGCCGGTCGAGGAAATCGCGGGTCGCGTAGATGTCGAAGATGCTGGGTTGCAAGGGCACCAGCACCTGGTCGGCCATTGCCATCACCTCCTTGAAGCGCCAGCCGTGCAGGCCGGCCGGCGTGTCGAGCACGGCGTGCGTCGTGCCTCGCGGCGGTCGCACCACGCTGCCTTCCCCGCTGGCTTCCCAGGTGGTGATCGGTGCCGCATTCTGCGGCCGCAGACCGAGCCAGAGCCGGGACGACTGCTGACGATCGACATCGCCCAGCATCACCGCATGGCCGCGGCTGGCGAAATAGCCCGCGACATGGGTCGCAAGCGTGGACTTGCCGACGCCACCCTTGGGATTGGCGACCAGAACCACCGGCATGGGATGCTCCTTCGATGCGGAAGACGCACCGATCGTAGCCGCGTCCGGCGCGCGATTGCGCTATGTTCGCGCCATGCCTACAACAACACTCACGGGAAAACCGCCGCGCATCTATGTGATCGCCGCGCACCCGCACTGGCGCGACTCGCGCGTCAACCGCCAGCTCATGCAGGCGGCCCGGGCACTGCCGGACGTGGACGTCAACGACCTCTACAGCAGCTACCCCGACTACGCGATCGACGTCGAGGCCGAGCAGGCCCGCGCCGCGCAAGCCGATCTGCTGGTGCTGCTGCACCCGATCCAGTGGTACTCGATGCCGCCACTGCAAAAGCTCTGGTTCGACGAAGTGCTGGCGTGGGGCTGGGCCTACGGACCCGGCGGCGCTGCGTTGCAGGGCAAGGACTGCTGGCTGGTGGCGACCACCGGGGGCCCCGAATCGAGCTACCACCCACAGAGCTACAACCGCTATTTCTTCGACGCCTTCCTGCCGCCCTACGAGCAGACTGCGGCACTCTGCGGCATGCGCTTCCTGCCACCGCTGCTGTTCCACGGTGCGCGCAGCGCCACGCACGAAGAGCTGGTCGCCCATCTGGACGTGTTCAGGGACCGCCTCGCGAGCTACCCGAACTGGCCGGAGATCGACGAAATGGGCGCCTGCCCCACCTGCGTGGTGCCCGAAGCCGATCGGCCGGTGGAGGCGGCCTGACATGGAACACGCACCGGCCTGGCTGGTCAACTCCCTCATCTACCTCGGCGCAGCGGTCATCGTGGTGCCGTTGTCGAAAGCGCTCGGACTGGGCTCCATCATCGGCTACCTCGTGGCCGGCATTGCGATCGGGCCCTGGGGCCTGGGCCTCGTCACCAACGTGCAGGACATCCTTCACTTCGCCGAGTTCGGCGTGGTGCTGATGCTGTTCCTGGTCGGCCTGGAGCTGGAACCCAAGCGGCTGTGGAGCCTGCGGCGCCCGATCTTCGGCTGGGGCACCGCGCAGGTGCTCAGTTGCGCGGCGGTGCTGTTCGCGGTCGGCTGGGCTGCGGGCGCCAGCTGGCGCGTGTCGCTGGTGGCCGCCCTCGGGCTCGCGCTGTCGTCCACCGCCATCGCGCTGCAGGTGTTCGGCGAGCGCAACCTGTTGAGAACGGCGAGCGGACAGGCCGGCTTCTCGATCCTGTTGTTCCAGGACGTGGCCGCGATCCCCATCCTCGCGCTGCTGCCGCTGCTGGCGGTCGGCACGGCCGCCGAAGCCTCGATGAGCGGCTTCGACCGGCTGCTCGAAGGGCTCAAGATCATCGGCGTGATCGGCGGCATCGTTCTCGGCGGCCGGCTGGCGTTGCGCCCGCTGTTGCGCTGGATCGCGCGCAGCAACACGCCCGAAATCTTCACGGCCGCCTCACTGCTGCTCGTGGTGGCCATCGCGGCGCTGATGCAGTTCGTCGGCCTATCGATGGCGCTGGGCGCCTTCCTCGCCGGCGTGCTGCTCGCGGAGAGCGAGTACCGGCGCGAGCTCGAGACCGACATCGAGCCCTTCAAGGGCCTGCTGCTCGGCCTGTTCTTCATCGCCGTGGGCATGAGCATCGATTTCGGCGTGCTGATCAGGCAGCCCGGCCTGATGCTGATGCTGGTGGCGGGCTTCATGGTCATCAAGCTCGGCGTCATCTACGCGCTGGGCAAGGCGATGGGCCTTCCGTACCAGCAGCGCCCCGTGTTCACGCTGCTGCTCGCACAGGGCGGCGAGTTCGCCTTCGTGGTCTTCCAGGCGGCCGGGCCGAACGTGCTGCCGCCCGAGACCACTTCGCTGCTGATCGGCGCCGTGGCGCTGTCGATGCTGGTGTCGCCGCTGCTGCTGGTGGCGATCGACAAGTTCATCCTGCCGCGCTACGACCGGGCGAACGGTCCGGCGATGGACGAGATCTCGGAGCAGCAGGATGCCAAGGTGCTGATCTGCGGCTTCGGCCGCTACGGCCAGATCGTGGGCCGCCTGCTCATGTCGCAGGGCAAGGCGGTGACGGTGCTCGACCACGACGCCGATACGGTCGAAGGCCTGCGCCAGTTCGGCTTTCGGGTGTTCTATGGCGACGCGACGCGGCTCGACCTGTTGCGCGTGGCCGGCGGTGCGACGGCGAAGGCGATCGTGGTGGCGGTCGACGACATCGAGCAGTC
>SEGN01000467.1 GCA_004211245.1 Variovorax sp. | reverse complement strand
GGCTCCGCCGTGTCGATCCAGGCGGTGGCCGCCAACTCGGCCACCTTCGGCTATGTCGACGTGCCGACCATGATCAAGGCCGCCACCAAGGGCGCGCCGGTCAAGGCCGTGGGCGTGGCACTGCAGGTCAGCCCGATGTCGGTGATGGGCCTCGCCGAGAAGAACATCAAGACCCCCAAGGACATCGTCGGCAAGACCGTTGCAATGACGCCGGGCGATTCCATGAGCCAGATCTGGCCGCTCTTCCTCAAGAAGACCGGGCTGCAGGAAGGCCAGTACAAGGTCGTCTCGGGCGACGCGCAGACCAAGCTGAATGCCGTCATCAACGGCCAGGCCGACCTGCTGCTGGGCTACCTGATGGACCAGAACATCAAGGTGCAGGACGCGACCAAGAAGCCGGTCGAGGTGATCCGCTTCGCCGACTACGGCGTGACGCTGATCAGCTCAGGCATCGTCGCGCACAAGGACACGCTCGCCAACAAGGGCGATATGGTCAAGCGCTTCATGCGCGCGACGACGAAGGCCTTCGAGGAAACCGAGAAAGCGCCCGAAGCAGCGATCGACGCGATGCTCAAGGCCAACTCCAAGGCCGGCCAGCGTGAGACGCTGGTGATCGGCATCAAGCTCACGACGCCGCTGTACCACACGGCCGAGACCAAGAGCCTGCGCCCGCTGCGTGCATCGATGAAGGACGTGAACGAATCGCTCGACCTGCTCGTGCAGTACGGCGGCCTCGACGCCGCAGCACGCGGCAAGGCCGAGGACTGGGTGACGAACGACTTCCTGCCGCAATGAGCGCAGTCCCGAGCAACGTCGTGCCGCTCGAAGCCGGCCACCGCGCGTCCGCGCCGGCCGAGGCGCCGGTCCTCATCGAAGGCCGCGGGGTGCGCAAGACCTACCGGACTCGCGACGGCGACGTCGAAACGCTCAAGCCGCTCGACTTCCAGATCCGCGCGGGCGAGTTCGTTTCGGTCGTCGGCCCATCGGGTTGCGGCAAGAGCACGCTCATGAAGATGGTGGCGGGCCTCTTGCCCATCTCGGGCGGCGAGCTCACGCTGGCCGGCAAGGCCGTGCGCGGCCCGCAGACCAATGTGGGCATCGTGTTCCAGAGCGCGCTGCTGCTGCCGTGGCGCAGCGTGATCGACAACATCCTGCTGCAGGCCGAGATCCGCAACATGCCGCGCGCCGCAGCACGCGAGCGGGCCGGGCAATTGCTCGACATGGCGGGGCTCAACGGCTTCGAGAACAAGTACCCATGGCAACTCTCGGGTGGCATGCAGCAGCGCGTGGCCATCCTGCGCGCGCTGCTGCACGATCCGCCGGTGCTGCTGATGGACGAGCCGTTCGGTGCGCTCGATGCCATGACGCGCGAGAAGATGAACCTCGAGCTGCAGCGGATCTGGATGGCCGCCGGCAAGACCGTGCTGCTCATCACGCACAGCATTCCAGAGGCGATCTTCCTGTCGGACCGTGTGTTCGTGATGAGCGAACGGCCGGGCCGCTTCGCCGCGGTCTACGACATCGACCTGCCACGCCCACGCCCGCTCGACGTGATGGGCACCGAGCGCTTCGCGGCCTACGCGCGCACGCTGCGCGCCCACTTCTTCGCGCAGGGCAACCTCGACGCGCACTGAACCGAGCCGTGGTCACTGATTCCTCTTCCAGGGCGAGCTCGCCGACATTGCGTGTCGTCGCCGTCGAGTTCGGCGTGCGCGCGATGACGCTGCGCCTGCCTTTTCGTTTCGGCGCCGTCACGCTCACGCACTGCCCGCAGCTTTTCGTGCGTGCGACCGTCGACGGTGGCGTGCTCGGCACGCACACCGGCTGGGCCGCCGAAATGATGGTGCCCCGCTGGTTCGACAAGCGCGCCGGACCGAGCCAGGCCGACAATGTGCGCGACCTGCAGGCCGCCGTGGAATCCGCGGCCGACGCCTACCTCGGCGACGCTCCCGCCACCGCGTTCGGCCTGTTCACGCGCCACTACCCCGCGCTGATGGCGCAGGGCAGCGCGCGCGGACGCACCGCCCTGTCGACCGCATTCGGCCAGGCCGTGCTCGATCGCGCCGTGCTCGATGCGCTGTGCCGCGCGACCGGCACGTCGGTGTACGCCGCGTTCCAGCGCAACCTGGTGGGCCTTGC
>SEGN01000092.1 GCA_004211245.1 Variovorax sp. | reverse complement strand
CGCTCCGGCGGCTTCACCGTGCCGCGCGCGAAGACGGCGCGGATGCCCGACTCCTCCAGCGCGTCCACCGCCGTGTCGGTCATCTCCGCGTCCCGCAGGATGTGGCACCAGTCCACGATGGTCGTGGTGCCGTTGCGCAGCTGGTTCAGGGAACCCAGCAGGTTGCCCAGGTAGACGTCGCGCGTTTCATAGTGCAGCGCAAGCCTCTTGTGCATGTTCGCGTGGTAGTCGCGGCTGCTGACCCAGTCGGCACCGATGCCACGCAGCTGGTACTCCCAGGTGTGAATGTGCGCATTGACGAAGCCGGGCATGACGATGCGCCCGCGCCCGTCGACGACTTCCGCATCGCCCGCCTCCAGGTTCGGGCCGACCGCGACGATCCTCTCGTTCTCGATCAGGATGTCGGCGTCGTCGAAGTCGCCGACGGCGGGGTCCATGGAAAGGATATTGGCGTTCTTGATCAGCAATCGGGACATGAAGCTCTTTCAGACTTGTCAGGAAAACAGGCGTTCGCGCATGCGCTTCGACGCGGTGATGGCGTCGGCGCGGTCGACTTGTGTCAGCCGGCCGGCGCGTTTGGAAATACGGCCTCCGACGATCACCGTGTCGACGTCGGCAATGCTGGCCTGCAGGACCACGTGGGCGGCGGGATCGCCCAGCGAAGGGCTGTAGGCACCCGCACGCAGCAACACCACATCGGCGATGCAGCCCGGCGCCACGCGGCCCAATTGGTCGCCGCATCCGATGGCGCGTGCCGCGTTGACGGTCACGTACTCCAGAAGATGGCGCGGCTGGATGAACGGCACGCCCGGATAGCGCGTGAGCGGCCAGCGACCGGCGCTGCGTTCCGCGTCCGCCTCCTCGTTGCGCATGAGCCAGAACGTGATCCGCATCTGGGAGAACAGGTCCAGCGCCACGCGCGAGGGCACGTCGATCCCGAGACTCGGCGTCACACCCAGGCGGTGCGCGCGCGCGATCACGCGCGTCGACCGCCCGTCGCCGACCTCGCTCTCCGGCGTGAACGAAATACCGCAGCCGTGCCCGGCCAGGATCTCCAGCTCGGACTCCAATGCGGGGTTGCAGTGCACCGGCAGCAGGTCCGGCCCCCACAGGCCGGCGTGTTCGATCTCATGGATCTGCCCGGCCACGTTCTGGTGAAAGCTCATCGGCAGTCCCAGCTCCCGCGAACAGGCCACCTCCGCTTCGAACAGGGACATGCCTGCGTACTCGAGCGATCCCAGGGCCATGCCCAGGTTCACCCGTGCATCCGGGCCGCGCGGCAGTTCGGCCGCCAGCGCGCGCACCTGCGCCAGGCGCCAGACATGGTCCGCCGCCAGCGTCTCGAAGCTGCCCAGCATCCCGTAGCAGAACAGCACGCGCTGCCCGGTCATGCGATGGGCGTCCAGCGAACGGCTGGCATGCTCCGGCGTCATGACGTTGTGGCAGAAGTCGAGCACCGTCGTGATGCCGTTGTCGAGCATCTCCACGCCCGTGGCGAAGGCTGCGTCGTGCATGTCTTCCGCGGACAGTTTTTCCCGCAGGGCGAAGATGTGCCTGTGGTAGTCCGCCATGCCCCACATCGCGGCGCCCAGACCCTTCAGCGGGCCTTGCCACATGTGGGTGTGCGTGTCGATCAGGCCGGGAAGCACCAGCATGCCGCTTGCATCGATCACCTCGTCGCCCGCCTGCACCGGCAGCCCGGCCCCGACCGCGACGATGCGGCCCCCTTCGATGCGGACGTCGCCGTGTGGCACATCCCCCAGCGCCGGGTCCATCGTGAGGACCGTGGCGCCCTTGATCAACATGCCGGAGGCCGCGGCGATGTTCACGCGACCACCTCCGCTTCATGAAGCGGTCGCGGCGTCACCGCGCGCACCGGCAACTGCCCCGGCGGCGTTGCCGCCACCTCGGCCAAATGGTGACAGGCCGCAGCAACCGACCCGCCGGCCGGCTGAAGCTGCGGCATTTCGGCGTGGCAGCGCGCCGTCGCCCACGCGCACCGGGTGTTGAACGCGCAGCCTGGCGGAGGCGCGAGGGGACTGGGCAACTCGGCCCGGATCTGCTGGCGACGCTCCCGTGTTCGCAAGGCCTGGACGGCGGGATCGGCGACCAGCGTGGAGGCCATCAGCATCCGCGTGTAAGGGTGCCGGGGTGCCTGGTGCACTTGCTCTGCCGGCCCCACCTCGACCAGGCGCCCCAGGTAGAGCACCCCGATGTCGTGGCTGACGTGGCGCACCACGTCGAGGTTGTGTGCGATGAAGAGATACGAGAGCCCGAATTCATGCTGCAGATCGACCAGCAGATTGATCACCTGGGCCTGGGTGCTGACATCGAGTGCACTCACCGGTTCGTCGCAGACGATCAGCCGGGGCTGCACCGCGAGCGCGCGTGCAATCGCCACGCGCTGGCGCTGTCCACCGGAGAGCTCGTGCGGATAGCGCTGGGCCTGATAGCCGGCCAGGCCCACGCTGTCGACGAGCTTGGCAATTTCCTTTTCCCGCTGGTGCGTTGGCATCGGACGATGGCGGTCGATCGCCTGCCCCAGCGTCGTGCCGACCGTCTGGCGCGGGTTGATGGACGACATCGGGTCCTGGAACACCACCTGCACATCGCGCCGGAAGGCCAGCGGCGTGCTGCGCCCGAAGGCCGTGACGTCTTCGCCGTCGAAAGTGATTCGACCCGAGGATGCAGGCGCCAGCCGCAGGATCGCGCGCCCGATGGTGCTCTTGCCTGAACCCGATTCGCCGACCAGGCCGAAAGTCCGCCCACGCTCGATGTCAAAGCTCACGTCGCGTACCGCCCTGAGCGTGCGTGAGCCGAACAGCCCCGCCTTGAGCCGGAAGTCGACCGACAGGCGATCGACGGACAACAGGGGCTTCTCGGTCATGCGGTCACCTCGTCGGATTCGGTGGCGGTCTGCACGGCAGCCTGCCGCAACTCGTCCGAGCGGATGCATCGGACACCGGCGTGCAGCGCCACCGGCTGCTGCGAACACGCGCCGACCGCGAAGCCGCATCGCGGGTGGAAACGGCAGCCGTGGGGCCACGCCCAGGCCGGCGGAACGCGTCCTGCAATGGTGGCCAATGCCCCTCCGCCCGGCAGACCGCGCGGCATCGCATGGAGCAGCGCGGACGTGTAGGGATGCCGCGGTGCCGACAGCGTGTCCTGCACCGTGCCGACCTCCACGACCTGGCCTGCGTACATGACCGCGACCCGGTCGCACAGGTCGGCCACGACGCCCAGATCGTGCGTGATCAACAGCACCGACATCCCGAGGCGTTCACGCAGATCCGCCAGCAGGTCGAGCACCTGGGCCTGGATCGTGACGTCGAGCGCCGTGGTGGGTTCGTCCGCGATCAGCAACTCGGGGTCGCAAGCCAGTGCGCCGGCGATCACCACGCGCTGCGCCATGCCGCCCGAGAACTGGTGCGGGTAGTCCTGCATGCGGCGCGCCGGGTCGGGCACACCGACCAGGTCGAGCAGCTCGATCGCGCGCGCCAGCGCCTCGGGCTTGCCGAGATCGCTGTGGGCCCGGATGACGTCCACCAACTGGGTGCCGATGGTGTGGACCGGCGACAGCGCGGCATTGGCGTCCTGGAACACCATGCCGATCCGGCGCCCGCGAATGTGACGCAGTGCGTCATCCGACAGGCCCACCAGCTCCGTGTCGCCGAGGCGAACGGAGCCGCGCGCGATGTGCGCGCCGCGTGGCAGCAGGCCAAGGATGGCGCTGGCGGTCATGGATTTTCCGCAGCCCGATTCGCCCACCAGCCCCAGGACCTCGCCCCGGCGGATATGGAGCGAGACGTTGCTCAGCAGCTCGGCCTCGCCGCCACCGACGACGGCTCGCACCGTGAGGTTGCGCACAGCGAGCAGCGTGTCTGCGGGCAGCGCCACGTCGTCGGCGACCGCAGGGGCTGCCAGCTTGGCGCCTGCGACAGGGCGCCGGGCATGCTGCGCGCCACCAGGCAGCAGTGCGTCGCGCAGGGTGTCACCCAGCAGATTGAACGACAGCACGGTCAGCGTGATGGCCAGGCCGGGCACCATCGGCAGCAACGGCTGGTCGCTCTGGAACTGACGCGCCGTCTCCAGCATCGACCCCCAGCTCACCTGTGTGCTGTCTGCCCCCACACCCAGGAAGCTGAGCATGGCTTCGATCAGGAGTGCCGTGCCGAGCGAGATCGAGGCCTGCACGATCAGTGGCCCCGACACGTTGGGGAGAATCTGCCGGAGCATGATCGCGACGGGCCTCAGACCGAGCACACGGGCGGCATCGACGTAGAGCTGTTCGCGCTCGGCCAGCACCACCGCGCGGGTGATGCGCATGAAGCTGACCGAAAAGATCAGGCCCACGGCCAGCATCGCATTGCCCAGACCCTTGCCGAGCACGCCGATGAGGGCCAGCGCCAGCAGCACGGCGGGAATCGACTGCATCACGTCGGCAAGGCGCATGGCGATCCGGTCGAGCCAGCCGCCGACGTAACCGGCCAGAAGGCCCAGGCTGACGCCGACCAGCACGCCGATGCCCACGCTTTCCAGGGACGCCAGCAGCGCAGTGCGCGCCCCGAAGATCACGCGCGACAGCATGTCCCGGCCCAGATCGTCCGTGCCGAACCAGTACGCAGCACCTGGGGCCTCGAGCCGGTGGCGGATGTTGGGCGTGAACGGATCGTAGGGCGAGATCCACGGCGCGCCGATGGCACACACCACGATCAGCAGCAGGAACGCGGCCGGAATCAGGGCAAACGGGCGTGACAACGCGCGCCAGGGCGAACGGCGCGGTATGCGAATGCTGCTGTCGGCCGCTCCGGTGGCGACGACGGAGGGCGCCGATTCCGCGCCTGCTGGCAGGCAAGCCGGGTTCAATGCGCCCTCACCTTCGGATTGATGAGGCCGTAGCCGATGTCGGTGACCAGGTTGACCACCAGCACGATGGTCGCGATGACGACGACGGCGCCCTGCAGCACCGGGAAGTCGCCGCGCACCACGCTGTCGATCAACAGCGTTCCCATCGCGGGAATGGCGAAGATCCGTTCCACCGCGATGCTGGCGCCCACCAGGACCGACATCTGGATCGCCATCACGCTGAGCACGGGAACCATCGCGTTGCGGATGGCGTAGCGCGAGACGATCAGGTGCTGCGGCAGGCCGCGCGCGCGCAAGGCATGCACATACTGCGAGCGCAGGACATCGATCATGGCGCTGCGGACCTGGCGTGCGATGACCGAGGCGGTGTGGACCGACAGCGCGAACGCGGGCAGGATCAGACCCCGCGCCCATTCGAGCGGGTCCTGCGAGAACGGCGTGTAGCCGACCACCTGGAACCACTGCAGCTTCACCGCGAACGCCAGCGAGAGCAACAGTGCGAGCCAGATGCTGGGCACTGCCAGCCCGAGGGAGACCACGGTCGACAGCACCCGGTCGGCCCACGAGCCGTGCCGCACCGCGCCCCAGATGCCCAACGGAATGCCCATGACGAGGGCCAGCAGCATGCCGGAGAGCGCGAGCGTCAGCGTGATGCTCACGCCATCGGCCAGGGTCGGCCACACCGGCAGTGCGGTGTAGAGAGAGACGCCGAGGTCGCCGCGCAATGCATTCCACAGCCAGCCGAAGAATTGCTGTACCAACGGCAGGTCCAGGCCGAGCTTGCGTCCGTACTCGGCAATGTCTTCCCTGGATGCGCCGGGCCCGAGGATCTGCACCACCGGGTCCGTAGAGGTCATCCGCGTGAGCAGAAAGGTGAAGAGCGATACCGCGAACAGAATCGGCGCCACCGACAGGAGGCGCGTGAGAAAGAGCTGCCTCACGCCGCGCTCCGCATGCCGAGCACACGCTCGCGCACCCGCTGCGTGGCCTGCGAGGCATCGCGGCGGTCGAGCGTCGTCAACCGGCCGCCGCGTTTGCGGACCACCCCGTCGACGATCACGGTGTCGACATCGGCGGGCGTGCTCTGAAACGCCACATGGGCCGCCGGATCGCCCAGCGACATGTTGTAAGGGCCGGTGGACAACAGCACCAGATCGGCCAGGAAGCCCGGCACGATGCGGCCCAGCTCGTCCCCGCGGCCGACCGCACGCGCGGCATTCACGGTCACGTACTCGAGCATGTGGCGCGGTTCGGCATGCGGCGTGCCCGGGTGCCGCGCGAGCGGCCAGCGCCCGGTGATGCGCTCGGCGAGGGCCTCCTCGGCGCGCATCACCTGGAACGTCAGGCGCATCTGCGCGAAGAGATCGAGCGCCACGCGCGAAGGGATGTCGATGCCCAGGCTCGGCGTGACGCCGGCCCGGTGTGCGCGCCCGATGATGTTCATGGCCCGGCCGCCACCGAACTCGCCTTCGACGGTGAAGGAGATGCCGGCGCCGCAGGCCGCAAGCATCTCGAGCTCGTCGTCGGCGGCGAGGTTGGCGTGCACCGGCAGCAGGTCTCCGCCGAGCAGTCCCGCCTCGCCCAACTGCCGGATCTGCGCTGGCGGGTTCTGGTGGAACGTCATGGGAAGGCCGAGCGCCCGACCCAGTTCGATCTCGGTTTTGACCAGGTCCAGGCCCGAGTATTCCAGCGAGCCCAGCGCCAGTCCCAGTCGGACCAGCGAGTCGCTGTCGCGGCCCAGTTCCGCTGCCAGTTCCCTCACCTGCGCCAGCCGCCACGGGTGGTCGGCCGCAAGCGTGGAAAAACCTCCCAGCATGCCGTACGAAAACAGCACCCGCTGACCGGTGCGCCGGTGCGCGGCGATCGACTGCTCCGCATGCGCAGGCGTCATGGTGTTGTGGCAGAAGTCCAGCACGGTGGTGATGCCGTTGTCGAGCATCTCGGTGCCTGCCGCGAAGCAGGCGTCTTGCATGTCCACGGCGGCGAACTTCTCGCGCAGTGGAAACACGTGCTTCTGGTAGTCCGGTGTGCCCCACAGGCCGACACCCAGACCCTTCAGCGGGACCTGCCACATGTGCGTGTGGGAGTCGATCAACCCCGGTATCAGGATCATCCCGCGGCCGTCGATGGACTCGGCACCCTCGGGCGCGGCCAGCGCGCTGCCGACCTGCGCGATGCGGTTGCCTTCGATCAGCACATCGCCCTGGTCGATGTCACCGAGCGCAGGGTCCATCGTCAATACGAGGGCGCCCTTGATCAGCAAGGTGCGTGGCGGGGCGTTGTCCAATGGGCGTTCTCCGGACGATGGGAATGGCGTTGCGGGCTGCATCAAGGGGCAATCCTGGCGTCGGCATAGCGGAAGACCGCCACGTCGCCGACCGTCGACACGATGTTGCTCACGCGCTTGGGATTGAAAGCCCAGAAAGCGGCATAGTCGAAGAACCCGCAGTCCAGCGCTTCGTCATCGATGACCTTGGCCATCTTCTGCCAGCCCGCTGTCTGGGTCGCGACCTCGGTCGCCTCGAGCGCTTCCTTGACCGCGGCTTCGACGCCCGGAAACACCGTCTTCAGGGGGTTGCCGGAGCCGCTGGCTGCGTAGTGGTAGAGGTAGTAGTCGTAGGCCCCGGTGTCCTGCGAGTCCGTCAGGATCGCGGCCGGGTATTTGCCACTGCGGAACGTACTGAAGAACTGGCCGAAGGTCATGAAGTCGAGCTTCACGTCGATGCCGATCTGCGCCATCTGGCTCTTGAACAGTTCGGCGATGGTGCGCTGGTTGTCGAAGGTGGCCAGGGTGAATTCCAGTTTGGGGTTGCCCACTTCGGCCATGAGCCGTTTGGCCTTGGGCAGGTCGTGCGGGTAGCCCTTCACCGCCGGGTTGAAGCCGTGCATGCCGTCGCGCAAGCGCTGCGTGTGAATCTTGCCGTGCCCGCCGAGAGCGGCGTCCATGTACTCCTGCGCGTTGATCGCATGGCACACCGCCTGCCTCAGTTTGGGACTGTTGAAGGTCTTGACGGTGTCCATCATCTGCAGGTGCCACATGACGGACGGGAACCAGGTGCTCTTGAGCCCCTCGCGCTCGGCACGCCGGGCGATCGACGGATTGGTCCAGACGATGTCGAGTTGCCCGGTGCGCAGCGCGTTGTAGAGGCTGTCCGGGTCGTTGATGTGGGTCACCTCGACACGCGCCGGTCCCACCGACTTGGGGGCGTAGTACTTGTCGTAGAAGCTCACCACGGTGCGCAGGCCCTTGACGGTGTCCTTGGCCTCGTATTTCCACGGACCGGTGCCCACGGGCGTGAGCTTGTAGCTGCCGTCGGCGAGCGCCTTGGGCGAGACCATGTAGGCCCCGCGCCGGGCCAGGTTGGGCAGCAGGTTGGGCGCCGGCATCCGGAGCGTGATATCCACCCGGGTCGGCGACACCGCCGTGAACTTGTCGACTGCGCTGAAGACACCGCGCCACTGCCCCGGCGTGTCGCGGATGCGTTCGAGGTTCTTGACCACCGCGGCGGCGTCGAACGGAGTCCCGTCATGAAAGGTCACGCCTTCGCGCAGCGTGATCTCCAGTTTGCGCGGCGACTCCTTCCAGCCCGTGGCCAGCTTGGGGGCAATGCCCAGTCCGTCGGGCGTGACCTCGGCCAGTCCCTCGTAGATGAGCGAGGTGTAGATGCTGTTGGGCTTGGTCAGCGTCTCCCAGTCGTCCATCCCCTGGTTGCTTCCGAAACGCAAGGTGCCGGCCGGTTGGGCCACGGCAGCCAGGCTGGCCATGACCAGGGTGGTGGCGGCCAGGCAGGGCCAGGTCGCGCGGAAACAGCTCTTCATGTCGACTCCTTGTCGATAAACGGGATGGGATGCGTTGGGTGGGATGGGAACGGCAAGACGATCCGGACTCAGCTCGGTGGCGTGATCTTTTCCTCGCGGATCACGCGGGTCCAGTTCGCCACATCCCGGGTCAGGTAGCTCTGCGCTTCCTGCGGACTGGTCGTCCATGGCTCGGCAGCCTGCGCGCGCAAGGTCTCGATCACCTCCGGGCGCGCGAGCGTGCTGCGAACCATCTCATTGAGGCGTGCCACCACCGGTGCCGGCAGGTTCTTCGGTCCGGCGAGTGCGTACCAGGCATTCACATCGAAATCGGGCACCACCGTCTCGGCCAGGGTCGGCACGGTGGGAAGACCTGGATAGCGCGCCTTCGACGTCACAGCCAACGGACGCAAGCGGCCGGCCTCGATGAGCGGCATCATGCCGGCCAGCGACGTGATGATGAAGGGGACCTCGCCACTGATGGCTGCGGTGTTGAGCGCTCCGCCGCCCTTGTAGGCCACGTGCGTCATCGTGACGCCGGCGCGCGCCTGCAGCAGCACGGCGGTCAGGTGCATGCCGGTGCCCTGCCCCGCAGAGCCATAAATGAGCTTGCCCTGCTCTGCCCTGGCCGCCTGCATCAGTTCCTGCACGGTCTTGAAGGGCGCGGCCGGGTTGGCAACGATGGCGAACGGGCTGCGCGCGATCATCGAGACCATCGTGAAGTCGGCGGCCGCGTCGAACGGCAACGCGTTGTAGAGCCCGGGCGCCGCCGAATGGCCCGAGGCCATCAGGAACAGCGTGTGACCATCCGGTTCCGCCTTGGCCACGAAGTTGGCACCGATGGTGCCGCCCGCGCCGGGCTTGCCTTCCACCACCGCCTGCTGGCCGAAGCGTTCGGCGAACTGGGCCGCCATCAGCCGCGCCAGCAGATCGACCGGACCGCCGGGCCCGAAGCCATGGATGATCTTCACGGGCTTGCTTGGCCAGGGGTTGCCACCCTGGGCCCAGGCTGCAGGGACGCCGACGGTTGCGGCAGCCGCCGAACCCAGCAGCAGTTGACGGCGCTTCACAGGAAGAACTCCTCGGGTTGTGGTCCGCGCTGGACCGGGGTGCAAGCGTAGCTGCCCTGCTCGAACATGCGCATGCGCGAGGCCAGCAGCTCCTCCTGCAGGCTGGCCAGCCGGCCCGC
>SEGN01000091.1 GCA_004211245.1 Variovorax sp. | reverse complement strand
GAATCGCGCCGGTACATCTCGGGCGCGGCGAAGCCGGGCGTGTACATCGGGCGGATGAAGTTGCCTTCCTTGGAAAGCACTTCGCGGGCGGCGCCGAAGTCGATCATCACGGCGCGGTCGTCGTCGGTCACGAAGATGTTGGCCGGCTTGATGTCCAGGTGCAGCATCTTGTGCTGGTGCACGATGCGCAGCCCGCGCAGGATCTCGTCGAACAGCGAGCGGATGGTCGACTCCCTGAACACCTTCTGCTTCTTCAGGTCGCGCGCGGTGACGATGAAATCCTGGAGGGTGGCCCCCTCCAGGTTGTTCATCACCATGTAGACGGTTTCGTTCTCGCGAAAGAAGTTCAGCACGCTCACGACCGACGCGTGGGAGATCTGGGCCAGCGAGCGGCCTTCCTCGAAGAAGCTCTTGAGACCCAGCCGGTACAGCGACAGCTTCTCGGGTGCGACCTGCGGCGCGAGCTCCCCGACACCGCGCGTGGCCAGCGAGGACGGCAGGTATTCCTTGATGGCAACCTGCTGGCCCGAATGGTCGACCGCGAGGTACACCACGCCGAACCCGCCGGCGGAAAGCCGCCGGATCACACGGTATCCGCCGATCACCGTGTCGGGCAGCAGAGGCGAAGGTTTGACCTTTGACATAATCCGGGAGTTTCGCCGAAGGCGACGGTGCTGGCTACGCGAACGCTGTGCCGTTGCCTCGATGCGAGCAAACAAATACACAGTGAGGCGCAATGCCAGTTTACAGCATGACCGGCTATGCCAGTGGCCAGAACACCCCCGGGGGAAGCCACGCCGAAGCCGACGCGCGCCCTCCTGCGGCAGGCCGCCTCGGCGTCGAAATCCGTTCGGTCAACAGCCGATTCCTGGACCTGACCTTCAAGCTGCCCGAGGAACTGCGCCAGCATGAACCGGCGCTGCGTGAGCTGCTCACGGCGCGCCTGAAGCGCGGCAAGGTCGAACTGCGCGCCAACTTCGAAAACAACGCGGCCAGCGGCGTGGTCGAGCCCTCCGTCAAGCTGCTCCAGCGGCTCAACGGCGTGCAGGACGGCATCAAGGCCTGGCTGCCGTCGGCACGCGAACTCAGCGTGGCCGACGTGCTGCGGCTGGCCGGCGGAGACGGCAGCACGCGCGGCGACTGGGGCACGGACCTGATCGAGGTCGCCGGCAAGACGCTCGACGCGATGATGGATGCGCGGGCTCGCGAAGGCAAACGCCTGGCCACGATGCTGACCGAACATCTCAAGGCGCTGCGCAAGCTGGCCGCGCAGGCCGGCCCGCTGGTGCCGCAACTGGTCGAGCAACAACGCACGCGCTTCCTCGAGCGCTGGCAGGATGCCATGGGTCTGGTCGGCGGTACGCTGCCCGAAGCCGCCCAGGATCGCGCCCTGACCGAAGCGACCGCGTTCGCCATCCGCATCGACGTCGCGGAGGAACTCACGCGCCTGAGTTCGCACCTCGAAGAAATCGAGCGGCTCGTGGCCAAGGGCGGAGAGATCGGCAAGCGGCTCGACTTCCTCATCCAGGAACTGCACCGCGAGGCCAACACGCTGGGCTCCAAATCGGCCGCGCTGGAGCTGACCCGCATCGGCGTCGACATGAAGGTGCTGATCGAGCAGATGCGCGAGCAGGTTCAGAACATCGAATAGGCAGCATGGATTACCCCGGCAATATCTTCGTGGTGGCGGCGCCCAGCGGCGCCGGCAAGTCCAGCCTGGTCAAGGCGTTGATGGAACTGGACTCGGCGGTGCAGCCGTCGGTGTCCCACACCACCCGGCCGCCGCGCGGCCAGGAAAAGCACGGTCGCGAGTACTTCTTCGTCTCCGACCCCGAGTTCGATGCGATGGTCGGCGGCGACGCCTTCGTCGAATGGGCGCATGTGCACGAACGACGCTACGGCACGTCCAAGAAGGCGATCGAGGACCGCGTGGCGCAGGGCGCCGACGTGATTCTCGAAATCGACTTCCAGGGCGCGATCCAGATCCGAAAGACTTTGTTGTTCGAGCGTGCGCTTTTCGACCTGAAAGCCATTGTTCACGCCCAGCGGCTGCGTTATTCCGCCCAGCGACGCGCGCGGGCCGATACCTTCGCCGCACTGAACATCCCCTGACACCCGACCACCGAAAGCTCATCATGGCCCGCATCACCGTCGAAGACTGCCTGCTTCAGATCCCGAACCGTTTCCAGCTCGTGCTCGCCGCCACGTATCGCGCCCGCATGCTGAGCCAGGGCCACGCGCCCAAGATCGAGAGCAAGAACAAGCCGGCCGTGACCGCGCTGCGCGAAATCGCCGAAGGCAAGATCGGCCTCGAAATGCTGAAGAAGGTGCCCGGCTGATCGCCCGGCCCTGTTTCCCGAATCAGGCACCGTTCGCGGTGCCTTTTTTGTGGGCGAACGCTGCATCGCTTCGCCCACGCTAAAGTGGTGCCATGAGTGCGGTCGTCAAACCTGAGCCCAACACCCCGCGGGGTGCAGCCCGGCCGAGCCCGGCCGCGCTGAACGCGGCTGCCGCCAGTTTTGCGGCCCTGACCGCCCGCCTCGACTATCTCAACGCCGACGACACCGAGCTGGTGCGCCGCGCCTACCGGTTCGCGGACGAAGCCCATCTGGGCCAGCTGCGCAACAGCGGCGAGCCCTACATCACCCACCCGATCGCCGTGGCCGCGCAGTGCGCCGAGTGGAAGCTCGACGCGCAGGCGCTGATGGCGGCACTGCTGCACGACGCGATCGAGGATTGCGGCGTCACCAAGCCCGAGCTGATCGAGCGCTTCGGCGCCCCGGTCGCCGAACTGGTCGACGGACTGACCAAGCTGGACAAGCTGCAGTTCAACACGCGCGAGGAGAACCAGGCGGAGTCGTTCCGCAAGATGCTGCTGGCCATGGCGCGCGACGTGCGCGTGATCCTCATCAAGCTGGCCGACCGCACCCACAACATGCGCACGCTGGACGACGCGCCGCGCGAGAAATGGGGCCGCATCGCGGGCGAGACACTGGAGATCTACGCGCCCATCGCGCACCGCCTGGGCCTGAACCAGACCTACCGGGAGCTGCAGGAGCTGTCGTTCCGGCATCTGCGGCCCTGGCGCTACGCGATTTTGGCCAAGGCGGTGGCCAAGGCGCGCAGCAGGCGACGGGACCTCATCCAGAAAGTGCAGCGCGAACTCGAAGCTGCCTTTGCCGCAGCCGGCATCAACGTGCGAATTGCCGGCCGGGAGAAAACGCTTTATTCGATCTACCGCAAGATGGACGAGAAACACCTGAGCTTTGCGCAGGTGACCGACATCTATGGGTTCCGTCTGATCGTGCCGAATGTGATCGCCTGCTATACCGGCCTGGGCATCCTGCACCAGATGTACAAGCCGCTGCCGGGCAAGTTCAAGGACCACATCGCGATCGCCAAGCTCAACGGCTACCAGTCGCTGCACACCACGCTGGTCGGGCCCTCGGGCGTCAATGTCGAATTCCAGTTGCGCACCGAGGCGATGCACGTCGTGGCCGAATCGGGCGTGGCGGCGCACTGGCTCTACAAGGCCTCGGACAACAGTTCCGCCTCGCGCGAGCGGCTCGGGGCCAAGTGGCTTCAGTCGCTGCTCGACATCCAGGACGAGACGCGCGACGCGGCCGAGTTCTGGGATCACGTCAAGGTCGACCTGTTCCCGGATGCGGTCTACGTGTTCACGCCCAAGAGCCAGATCATGGCCCTGCCGCGTGGGGCGACGGTGGTCGACTTCGCCTACGCCATCCACAGCAACATCGGCGACCACACTTCGGCCGCGCGCATCAATGGCGACCAGGTGCCGTTGCGCACCGAACTCAAGAACGGGGACGTGGTCGAGGTGATCACCGCGCCGGTCTCGACCCCCAATCCGGCGTGGCTGGGTTTCGTTCGCACGGGGCGAGCCCGCTCCAAGATCCGGCACTATCTCAAGACCCTGGCGCATGCCGAATCGGAGGGCCTCGGCGAAAAACTGCTGGCGCAAGCGCTGCGCGCCGAAGGCCGCAGCAAGCTGCCGCCGGAAGACGCGGACAACCAGCTCATCTGGGAAAAGCTGCTGCGCTTCACGGCCAATCGCTCGCGCTCCGAATTGTTGACCGACATCGGCCTGGGCCGCCGGATCGCGAGCATCGTGGCCAAGCGCCTGATGTTCCTGCTGTCGGAACGCGGCGAGAAACCCGATGCCCTGCTGCTGACGCGCGAACGCTTCACGGCGCACGAAACGGTGTCGCAGGGCGGCGTGACGCTCGACGGCAGCGAGAACTCGTCCGTGCGTTTCGCGTTGTGCTGCCGGCCGATTCCCGGCGATCCGATCGTCGGCTACCTCGGGCACGGCGAAGGCCTCGTGGTGCACACCGACGACTGCGGGGTCGGCCAACGCCTGCGACATCGCGACAGCGAGCGATTCTTCGCCGTCGAATGGGCAGACGATCCGGTACGCACCTTCGAGAGATGGCCGACGAAACGCCGCAGGAGTCGACCGACCTGCGCTTCGTGATCGCGGTGCGCGACCGCACGCATTTGGATGCGGTGCTTCGCGCCGCGCGCCGCACACCTTCGGTGCTGGCGGCGCACCGCGTGGTACCGGCGCCCTATTCGGCCGAGCCCGTATCGGGCGAGGGATAGCGCACCGACAGCACTTCGATCTCGTGCTCGCCGCCGGGCGTGACGAGCTTCACCACATCGCCCGCGCGCGCCTTGAGCAGTGCGCGCGCGATCGGGGAAATCCAGCTGACCTGGGCATGCCGGCTCTCCGCCTCGTCGATCCCGAGAATGGTGATGCTGCGCTCTTCGCCCTCCTCGTCCGCGTACCGCACCGTGGCACCGAAAAAAACCTGGTCGCTCCCGTGATGGACCGACGGGTCCGTCAACTCGGCGATTTCGAGCCGCTTGGTGAGGAATCGGATGCGCCGGTCGATCTCGCGCAGCCGCTTCTTGCCATAGAGGTAGTCCCCGTTCTCGGACCGATCCGGGCAACGGCGGCATCGCGCCCGCAGCGCCGTCGTCGTCGTCCTCATCGGTGTCGGATTCTTTGGTGAATGCTTTGCTCATGTCGCAACGCTGCTCCAAAAAGAAAAAGCCCGCAACTTGAGGCACCTTTTGCATCACGCCCTTGTACCCTCCGAGCGTGCAGCCGGCTGTAGCGCGAAGCTCATCAGCTTCGCTCGGAAACTCCGGCAGCAGGGTCAGCCGCTTCCGCCCGGTCGAATCGATAGCCGTAGCCGTATACCGGGGTGAGCTTCCAGCCTTTGGTGCCGTCCAACTTGAGCTTCTTGCGCAGTCTGCTGATGTGGGTGTCGACAGTGCGCGTGTCGACTTCCGCGTTGATGCCCCACACCTTGTTTAGCAGATGATCGCGCGACAGCAGGACGCCCGGGTTCTGAAACAGGTAGACCGAGAGCTCGAATTCCTTCTGGGTCAGTGCGACCGCTGCCCGATCCATCGACAAACGATGCCGGGGCACATCGATCTCATAGTCGCCCATTCTCAGAACCGGGAGGCCGCCAACCTTGAACCGCCGCGAGATCGCCGCGATGCGCGCCAGCAGCTCGAGCGGCTTTGGTGGCTTCACGACGTAGTCGTCGGCGCCAGCATCGAGGCCGGCGAGCACCGTCGCCTCATCATCGCGCGACGTCAGCACAACGACCGGTATCGACCAACCGAGGTTTTGTCGCACCCAAGTCAGAACGTCACCGCCCGTTCCGTCTGGCAGCATCCAGTCCAGCAAAAGAAGGTCGAATCGCTCGCCCTTCAACGCCTCCGTGATGGCGCGCGTATCTTCAAAGGTACTGACAGTGTGGCCTCCATCGGTGAGCCACAGGACCGCGAGATCCCTCTGGTCGATATCGTCTTCGAGAAGCGCGATGTGCATGCCAGAGTATAGAAACTGAAGTGACTAGTTGACCGCGGGTTGCAGGCCCGAGTCGTTCGCGGGTTGCATCGCCGTGAAATCGCCGGACCCCTGCGTCATTCGTGCCATATGCAGTTCACGCTCCAGTGCGGCGCGCAGCTGCTGGCGAGCGATTTCCGGTCGCTGGTGGTCATATTCCACATCAAGTTCGCAGTGCATGTAGTAGTCAATCCGGTCCATCAGACGATCCACCGCAGTCTTGGATGCTGCATGGCCATCGTGATAGATCGGCGCGACGGATGCGAACGCAGCGCCGGCGTCGTCGGCAGGGGTGGAGAGGATGCGCTTTGCGGGGAACTTGAATAGTTGGAACATGGCGAAGTCCGGTTGTTAGACGCCGTTGTTCGGCGCGGAATCCATTGCACCGCACTCCCCCGCACCGTGTGTGACGAGATTGCAAACTCGGCTTCTCAAACCGCGGCCGCTACACCGGCAGCGTCGATCCAGCGCGACATGCGCATGGTGTTCACCCCACAGCGGTGACCATAGTCGACGCGGTCGCAGGCGCGATTGATGATCGTCAAGCCGAACCCGCCTTCGGGATACTCGTCGAAATTGGTTTCCGAAATCTCGGCTGGCGGATCGTACGGTTCCCCGATGTAGGCAAGCTCTACGAAAAGCTCTGTCGCCGAGCACTGCACTGTCACTTCTACCGGCGCACCATCGAACAGGCCAACCCCGTGCCGGAAGATGTTGGTGAAGGCTTCGATCACGGCCACTTCGAAAAGTCCCGCGTCCACTTCGCCCAGCCGGGCTGCCGAAGTCGTCTTCCTGACCAGCGTACGCAGCTGCCCAATCGACGCCGCAGCGGCCTTCAACTCCACTCTGTGCTTCGAAGTGTCGGGCTCGCATATCTTTGCCATCACGATCGTGACGTCGTCGGTCAGGGTGCTCGAAGAGAGAAGCTCGCGTCGCAACAGGTGGAGCATCGCGGCGGGCATATCGAGCGAGGTCGCCAGTCGGCTGAATACCTGCTGCACCCTCTCAGATCCGACCCGTCTTCCATCCGCGTCGATCGCATCGGTCACGCCATCCGAGTGCATCAACAGCATGTCTCCGTCCTGGATGGCGATTTCTTCCTGCACGAAGAGTGTCTCGGTCAGCACGCCCAGTGGCGGCTGCTGGTTTCGCAGCAGGGACGAGGCCCCGTTGCCGTGCACGAGCATGGCTTCTTCGTGACCGCAACCCACCCAACTGAGCATCCCACGGTCAAGGTCCAGCCGCAGATAGCAGAGGGTCACGAATGCCTCGAGCGTTTGCAGGTGTGGCGTCATGGCGCGATGCACGGCGTCAAGGATCTCCGCCGGCTGAGGAATCTTGCCCCTGCGCGAGCTGGCGGTGGTCAACTCGACCATTGAACGGTTGAAC
The DNA here is from genome assembly GCA_004211245.1 of Variovorax sp. GTDB lineage: Bacteria > Pseudomonadota > Gammaproteobacteria > Burkholderiales > Burkholderiaceae_C > Variovorax. The sequence goes on along the minus strand of SEGN01000091.1, from coordinate 7,547 downwards.
TGCATCTTCACAGCCGCGCCCATGAGCGCCGCGTTGACGCCCTTGCCCATCACGTCACCGGCGATGAAGTCGACACATCGCGCTGCCGGACAGATGACTTCGAAAAAGTCGCCGTCAATTTCCTGGGAAGCCTGGTTGTAGCTGCTCAACCAGACCCCTGGTATCTCGATGTTGGGCGTTGTGACCAGCAGCGATTGCTGAATGTGCGCGCCGATCTGGACTTCTCGCCGGCGTGCGGCCTTCAGCGCTTCCTGGGTTCGGCGCTCGACTTCGATGTCCTCCACGATGCCGATCATGTACTGGACTTGCCCATCATCATCCCGGGCTAGCGAGGCAGTCAGCCGGATCCAGAGGTACTGTCCGTTCTTTCGGCGGTACCGCTTTTCCTCCGCGAAGCTGGTCAGCTCACCCCGGAAAAGGCGCTCCATCCCCGCAAGGCCCTTCATGACATCGTCCGGATGAATCAACTGGTCGGGGTGCAAGGCCAGGAATTCTTCCATGGTGTAGCCCAACATCCTGCAAAGGGTCTGGTTCACGCGCAGGAAACGGCGATCCTGACCTTGCTGCAGAACCCCGACCGCTGCTTGTTCAAACGTTGCACGGGCCCTCGCCTCGCTGTCGCGCAAAGCACGTTCGGCCCATTTTCGTTCCGAGATGTCCCGCATCGTGGCTGTGAAGAGCTCTGCGCCTCCGGCACGCACCGGAACGACGGTCAGCTCGATGGGGAATACCGATCCGTCGGCGCGAACGGCGCTGACCTCGAGACGCCTGTTCATCGTGGACGCCTTGCCGGTGGCGCGATAAGCGGCCATGCGCTGGAGGAGCGGATCGCGCTCCCCCGGCGCCACCAGAAGATCATAGATGCGCCGGTTGGCCACGCTGTCGAAACTGCGCTGGAACATTTTCTCCGCTGCTGGATTGAAGTCGATCACGCGCCCTTCGACATCGACCGTGACGATCGCATCCAAGGCGCTCTGCAGCACGGCCACCCGTCGAGCTTGGCTCGCTGCCAATGCCAGTTCTGCGGCACGGCGCTCGCTGATGTCAGTCAGCGTTCCGATCAGCCGGCTCGGGCGGTTGTTGGGGTCGCGTTCCGGCGCCGCCATGCCTCGCATCAGCAGCCATTTCCAGCTTCCGTCGCCGCAGCGCATTCGCAGCTCGGAATACAGGTGCTGGGAGGTGTTGCACAGGTGTGCTTCCAGCGCCTGCCGCACCCGGACGATATCGTCACGGTGAATCAGGGCCAGCCAATCCAGAAAAGTGCGGTTGAGTTCTTGGCCTGCATACCCCAACATGACGCCCCACCGCGGGGAGCAATTTACCGCTGCGCGTGCAATGTCCCAATCCCAGACGGCATCTCCGGCGCCCTCGAGCGCCAGCTTGCTGCGCTCTTCGCTTTTCGCAACCTCAGCATGCAGAGCAGCCAGCTGACCCTGGGCTCGTCGTTGCGCCACGAGCCCGCGGCGGAGCAGCGCAAACATCACACCCATCAGAACCCATACGGTCACGACTGCCGTGGCAGCCCATCGCGCGCGGTTCCAGAGCTCTGCCCAGACCTCCGCATAGGGGCGTTCCGCGATGACCACGACCGGCCAGTTCCGCAGTGTGCGAAAAGCCCCCACCGAGGGCTTTCCGTCCATACCGCGATCCACATAACTCGCATGCTCGCGCGCCGGCAGATAGCGTACGAATGGCGTGAGATTGCTTGGGCTGCTACCGTTCTGCAGCGGCACGTCCAGTCCATGGAGCAGAAGCTGGCCCCCGAACGAGAGCACCGCGCTGCGATCAGCTCCCTTGCCGATCAGAAGTTGTCCCTGCGTTGCAAAATGATCCGGATTCACGACTGCGGCGAGCAAGAGGACCTGTTGGCCCGGGAGCTGCAAACGCCGGAGGACGGGGATCGCGCCGGGACCTTGGGAGCCAGCGCGGCCAGCATCCATTTCCATCAGGTCGCGCACCGGCAACCACGGACCCAGCACATCCATTCGATCCGCAGGCAGCCCGCCGAGGCGCGCAATATCCACCTGGTGGCCCACATTGTCCGGATTGGTGCTGGCGACGACCTTTGCCTGCGCGTCCAGCACGGAGAGACTGCGCAGCGCTGCCTGGCCGCTGATTGCGTCTGTCAGTGCCGCCGTCATACGGCCAGAGTCCGGCTGGCCCGCTCGCGCTTCCACGGCTTCAGAGGCCACGCGAAGCACCGAGCCGATGTTCCCCAGCGTCGCACTCGCCTGTGCTTCCAGTACGCGCACATAGAGTTGCTGCTCGGCCAGCGCCGCGCCCTCGATGTCACGCCATGCGGACCACAAATAGACGGTGAACAGCCCGAGGACCGCCAGACCAGTCACGGCGGCGGTCCACCAAAGTTGCCGCTCCCGGCCGCGCAGCGCGCGTTCAACCGAGGCGGCGACAGCCTTCATGGACGCACGACGATTTCGCCCAGGCCGAATCTCACTGCTGCGCGCTCGAGCCGGCCATCGCGTTTGATGGCGGAGACGAAATCATCGACTGTGCGCAGCCATTCGCCATCCCCTGGCTTGACCGCATAGGCATAGGGAACGCGGTGGAACGGCTGCGGTGGCGCGATCAGTCGTGCCCAGTCAGCATTGTCCAGCAGCCGCCGGCTGTATGGAAAGTCCGTCATGAACACATCGACCCTGCCGGACTCCAGCTCCTGTTCGCGCGTCATCGGTGGTTTGATCGTCACAAGCCGTGCCTGTTTCAGGGCACCGGCCATGACCGGTTCCATGAAGGTACCGGCCTGCACTGCCACGTTGACACCGGGCTTGTCGATGTCTTCCCAACTGCGGACCTGCACGCTGGAGCGGGTTGCAACCCCGTAGATATCGCTTTGCAGGTAGGGCTGGCTGAACCGCAGCGCCGCCTGACGGGCCGCAGTGATGCCGACTGCGTGCATGGCGATGTCGCAGCGGTCTGCGGTCAGATCGTCGATGAGTCGCGGGAACGATGACTCCACATACGCCAATCGCGCCCCCAGTCTGCTCGCGAATTCAGCGGACAGCTCGATGTCGATCCCGGTGAGCTGCTGGTTTCTGGGGTTTCGGAACGTGATTCCGTAGTAGTCGGGCCAGATGCAGACTCGAAGGTTTCCGGAAGCCTTGACGCGGTCGAGGACCGCACCTGCCGAGGAGGGGGCTGCCCATGTCGCCGCCAGCACTGCCAGTGCTGCGCACTGCAACAAAGTCCGGCCGCGCGCGCGGGCAAACGCAGACTGGTTCTGGGTGTTCATGCTGTGCGTTTACCCGAAGGAGGCCACTGCCGCTTCACGGCTGGAGTGGATGTTGAAGACCCGGTTCATGCGCATCAGTTCGAACAGTGCGAGCACGGTCACCGAAAGGTTACACAGGCGGATATCGCCCTGGCGCGCATTGAGCTGCCGCAGGCAAAGGATCATTGCGCCGAGCCCGGAGCTGTCGATGAATTTGACGCCGGTCAGATCCAGCACAACGTGAGCGTAAGGTTGTATCAGCGCCAGCACCGTCTCCTTGAACTCGGCGACGTTGCTCGCGTCGAGATTGTCTTCGCGCAGATTGATGACCAAGACATGAGTGCCTTCGGTCTGACTGGAGATTTCCATTTGTCGCTGCTTTCTGGATGGGTGTGTTCTCAACCAATTGGAACCGGCGAACGGGGCGTGATCGTTGCGGAACTGTGTCAGGCCAGCGGTTCGACGCGACCGGCTTCTGTTTGCTTCACCGTGGCACGAACCAAGTCGCCGAGCGAAGCAAGAGCCTTTTGGCTCTCCATCGGGTCGTTTGACGCAAGTGCTCGTTCAGCCCACCTGGCCGTGTCGCCAATCTCCGGGAAACCGAAACTGCCTGCAGCACCGGCCATCCTGTGAAGGGCGGCGCAGACTTCGGGCCCGCCCGACGTTCCAAGAATCTCGCGCAGCCGCGCCGGCAGCCCCTCTACAAACCTGCTGCGCAGGGCGTCAAACTGCCCGCTGCGAACAGTGGGCAACGACTCAGGCTGCTGGGCCACGTCCGTGCTCCCAGTAAATCAGGAGGTCTGCGGGCAGCCGGACCGGATCAAACGGCTTCACGATGACGCCTGTCGCGCCCAGTTGCAGCAGGCTCTCCAACTGATCCGGCATGGCCTTGGCCGTCAGGAAGACGATGGGCACGCCGGTCATGCACGACAGTCCACGTAGCGCCGTGAGCGTCTCCGGGCCCGAGAGTCCGGGCATCATCACATCGAGCAGCACCAGATCGGGCTGGAACTGCGCCACCTCGCTCAGCGCCGCCGCGCCGCTTTCTGCCAGCAGGACCTCGTATCCGCCAACGTTCCGGAGACTGAACCCGAGGATCAGTCGTATGTCGGGATCGTCTTCGACGCACATGACGCGTTGCAAGGCGCGCATTTCAGGAGACGCCCGTGGCAGCGGGCGCTGGCTGCATGTCCGCAGTGTCGGCTTGTGCAGCGGCCGAAGCGATGAGTGCTGGCAGCCACACCCGGAAGGTCGCACCTTGTCGCTTCTCCTGCTCGATGTCGATCGATCCGCCCATCCGCTCCACCAGCAGCCTTGCGATGTGCAGGCCCAGTCCGGTGCCTCCGATGCTGCGCCGGTCGCTTGTGTCGGCTTGCGAGAACTTCTCGAACAACGCTGCACGGAAAGCAGCTGGCACGCCTGGGCCGTCGTCACTCACGCTGATGCACTGCCGGGCAGCAACAAGCCCGAGTCGCAGCACGACCGTCCCCCCGCGGGGCGAGTGTTTCAGTGCGTTCGAGACGAGATTGGCCATGACCTGCAGAAGCCGATCGGCGTCCACGAGCGATCTCGTGGCCGCCAGCGAACCGCCATCGTCCAGTTCCACTTTGAGCTGTACCCCGCAACGTTGCGCATAGCCCTGATTGGCGGCGGCTGCCTCGTGGACCAGCGGCGCAAGGTCCTGCGGCTGAAGGCGCATCGTCATCCGGTCGCCTTCCAGCTTCGTGAGATCGAGCACATCATCGATCAGCTTCCCCAGACGCTCACCGTTGCGTTGCGCCGCGGCGGCCAAGGGGAGCGCTGCAGGTGGGAGCTTCCCTGCCGCACCGGACACCAACAGTCCCACTGCACCCAGTACGGAGGTAAGCGGGGTCCGCAACTCGTGGCTGACTGTCGCCAGAAATTCGTCGCGCATGCGCTCATTGCGCAGCGTCTCTGTCAGGTCCCTTATGACCAGGGTGATTCTGCGGAAGCCGTCTTCGACCCACTCGCTGCCGCACGCCTGCGCGGGAAACGGAAGCTGGTCAGCGCGGTGAAGGGTCAGGCGCCCGCCGGAGCTGAGCGCCTCCAGCGGTACGCCAGTGAGCACCTGAATCTGGTTGCCAACCAATCCGGCGGGCGTTCCACGCGCGAACACCTGGCATGCGGCCAGGTTGGCTTCGACCACCATCCCGGCTTCATCGACCGTCAGGACAGCGTCCAGGATGTTGTCCTGGATGTCCCGCTGCCGCTGCGCGAGCGAGGCGAGTCGGGCCTGGAGTGCGAGGCTGCGGGCGTAGAGCCGTAACTTGGCCGAAAGGAGGGCGGGGTTCACGGGGCTCGTAAGGCATTCGTCCGCCCCGCCGGCCAGCGCCGCGACGACATGCTCGTCGCCCACGAGCGGGGTGATGACAACGATGGGAACCCAACGGTTTCTCGTCAGGCCCCGAAAGCTCCCGCATCTTTTGAAATCGCCTGGACTGGTCGCCTCGAAAACGATCAGGTCCGCAGTACCCGTCTCGAGCCATGCCAAGGCCTCCTCCGCTTCGGGCAACCGCGACGTCCGATGGCCCAGTCCCTGCAGGATCTCGCACGTCTCATCCGCTGCACGAGACGGGCGCGCGATGACCAACATATGAAAGTGTGATGGTGCGACGGAATCCATGGCGTGTCGGATCATAGTCACGCCGCGTCGGCTCGCCGACGAACGCGGCTCAAGAGTTCACAACTGTTTGACAAATGTCAAACCACTTCCTTTTTTAATAGCGGCTTGACAACAGACGACGGCATCTCGCCGGTCGCTGCAGTCGGAGGTCGCTATGACGCACGAACAGATCCTCGCGGAAATCAGGGAAGCCAATCTCACTTACCTCATGCTGGCGCAGACGCTCATCCGAGCAGACAAGGCATCGGCACTGTTTCGCCTTGGCATCTCAGAGGAATCAGCCGACATCATCGGCATGCTCTCGCCGGCCCAGGTCAACAGACTTGCGTCCGTCAACCAGCTCCTGTGCCGCTTCCGCGCCAGTGACGATCTGGTCTGGACGCTGCTCACCAACCATCCCAGAGGGCAGCGGGTGACCAACGCTCACGCCAACCAGCTGCACGCGCAAATCGTACTTTCGAGCAGGTTTGCGGAATCGACCGAGGCCGACGATGGCCAGCACTGATGGACTGGTCGCCCAGGCCAGGCACACCGGGCGTGCCATAGCGCTGATCCAGCTCGGGGCACGGATGCAGGTGATCGAGACGGAAACACAACTCCCCTACGAACGCCTGCTCCGGCTCTACAAGGAAGTTGCGAAGCGCTCCCCTTCCAAAGGCCAGCTCCCCTTCTCTCAGGACTGGTTCCTGACGTGGCAGCCCAATCTGCACGCATCGCTGTTCCACAACATCTACCAATGGCTGCGCCAGAGCATGACCCTCGACCGCGTCGATGCCCTCATCAAGGCTTACGGTCTCTATGGGGAAGCCCTGGGCGCCAGCGGGCTTGCACCCCAGCTGACCATCACCCGGGCTTGGTCGCTGATCCGGTTCATCGAACGCCAGATGCTCGACACCACCCGCTGTGTCATGTGCGGCGGCAACTACGTCACCGAACCGCTGACCAATGCCAGGTATTTCAGCTGCGGACTGTGCCGGCCGCCCGCGCGTGCAGGCAAAGGCGCCATCGGCGGCGGTCTGCACCTGCTTCGAAACGATGACCCGGAACTCCAGGAGGTTTGCGGCCAGGACCACGAAGCCGCTGCCGTTTCACTCACCCAACCCTTTGCCAACCGAACAAAGCCATGAACTTCAACAGTGTTGAACCTTTTACGCATCACACCGACGTACGTGTCTCAGAGCTTCTGATCGCCACGCCGGACGTATGCGATCCTCTGGTGCATGCCTCGATGCACAAGGTGCTGCGCCTGCTGCGTGACCAGCACCGCATGGAGGCAACCTTTGTGGGTGTCATGGTGTCCGGCAGACCGGTCCGGCGCATCGATGCCCCTGCCCTTCCTTCACAGTTCGGGGCGGATGCGGAACCCGTCGAGTTTGCGTTCTATCGCCAGACAGGCAAAGTGCCGAGCAACGCGGAGTGCTACCTGAGCGCGCCGGTGGTGCTCAACGACGGAGGCGTTTATGGCACCCTGTACTCGTTCTGCTTCAGCCCAGACGAGGGACTTCAGGAGCGGGAGTTGAACACGCTGGCGTTGACCGCACAGCTGGCCGCCCGCCTTATCGACTCCCAGCGGCCCGCCGTCCCGGCTTAGGTGGAGCCGGTCAGCGACTGCGGGCAGCTGCCCTGCAACCGACAGGAAGAACAAGGGCACGCACGTGCGGCTGCACGGTCAAC
>SEGN01000466.1 GCA_004211245.1 Variovorax sp. | reverse complement strand
GTCGCGCCCTTGAGCGCCGGGCCGTCGAAGCCGATGTTCGTCGCGGTGCCGGCTTTGCCGATCCACAGGCCGTCCGGCTGCGCGTACTTGTCGTTGTTGTCGGAGCGCAGCGTCAGCCACTTCACGCCGGGCGTGACCTCGTCGCCATTCGGCCCCTTCGGCGCATTGAGCTGCTGCATGAAGCTCGACAGCCCGGAGAACTCGCCCTGTTCGTTGAAGCCCTTGATCGCGTAGATGCCGTGCGCCGGGTTGCCGCCCAGCACCGCGTGGCTGACCACGGCCGCCCCCCCGCCGTTCTGCACGTAGTTACGGATCGTGTTGCCGCCGCGCGAGTTGCCGATCAGGACCACCTTGCTTGCACCCGTTGCCTTCAGCACCCTGTCCACCTCGGCTTTCAGGAAGGCGGCCGATTCGGCCGTCGAGGTGCGCCCCGGCTGCGCCACCGGGTCGCTGTCGCGGGCCAGCGGATAGGGCTGGTCGAAGGCGAAAAGCCGTTCGCGCGGCCAGCCGTTCGACTCGAAGCGCCAGATCGTCGTCTGCCAGAGCGCCGCGGAGTCGCCATTGCCGTGCACGAAGACGATCGGCGGGCGGTAGGCGGACGAGGAGCGCATGGTGCTGCAGGCGGCAAGCATGGAGGTGGCCAGCGTGGTCAGAATCAGGTGGCGGCGGGTGGGCATGCGATTCTCCGTTCCAAAGTAAAAAACCCGCCAGCGCAATGCTGGCGGGCACAGGCAGCTCTCAAAAGGCCAGCGACATGCCTAGGCGAAGACGCCGGCGGTGTCGTTCATGCGGGCCGAGACTTCGCCCAGGTGGTGCAGCGAGTCGCCGAAGGTCATCTGCATCTGCGTGAGTTTGCGGAAGCAATGGCTGGCGATGTACTCGTCGGTCACGCCGATGCCACCGTGCAACTGCACCGCGTTGGCGGCGACATAGCGCATCGACGCGTCCAACTGGAACTTGGCGCGCGCCATCGCCTGGCGGCGCTCGTCGGCGGGTGCGTTCAGCTTGAGCGTTGCGTAGTAGCTCATGGAGCGGGCCAGTTCGAGCTGCATCTTCATGTCGGCGACGCGATGGCGAAGGGCCTGGAAGCTCGAGATGACCACGCCGAACTGCTTGCGCTGGTTCATGTAGTCGATGGTGAGCGCGACGGTCTTGTCCATCACGCCGACGGCTTCAGCGCACAGTGCCGCGATGCCGATGTCGACCGCATGTTCCAGTGCGGCAAGGCCGTTGATGGTGACCAATGCGGCGGCGGCCTTGTCGAACACGACTTCGGCCGCGCGGCCGCCGTCCTGCGTGCCGTAGCCGCGCGCCTCGACGCCGCTGGCGCTGCGCTCGACCAGGAAGAGAGCGGTCTTGCCGTCCAGCTGGGCCGGCACGATGTAGGCATCGGCTTCGTCGCCGACGGGGACCACGCTCTTGGCGCCGGTCACGGTGTAGCCGTCGCCGGTCTTCGTTGCCTTGGCCTCGCAGACGTCGAGCCTGTAGCGGGCCTTGCGCTCCTGGTGGGCCAGCACCACGATCGCCTGGCCGCCCGCGAGGCGCGGCAGCCAGCTGTCCTTGACGTCCGCGCCGGCGTAGCCGCTGATCACGCCGCTGCTGATCAGCGTTTGCGCAAAGGGCTCCAGCACGACGCCGCGGCCCAGTTCTTCCATCACGACCATGCCCGCCACAGGCCCCATGCCCAGCCCGCCGTCGTCTTCGGAAATGTAGAGGCCGCCGAGTCCCAGCTCGTTGAGCTCGTCCCACGCCTCGCGCGAGAACCCGCCGGCCGCCTCGATCTTGCGGCGGCGCTCGAAGTCATAGCCCTTGTCGACCCACTTGCGAACGGCGTCGCGCAGCTGTTCCTGGTCGTCGGTGAAATTGAAATCCATGTTCTTGTTCTCCTCAGCCGAGCACCGTCTGGGCGACGATGTTGCGCTGCACTTCGTTGGAACCACCGTAGATGGTGGTCTTGCGCATGTTGAAGAAGGTCGAGGCGAGCGGCGCGAGCGCCGGGTTGCCGCCGGGGAAGTTGCCCTGCCAGCCGGCTTCCATCGCTTCGCGGATGAGCGGCAGCGCGTAAGGGCCGCCGGCCAGCATCATCAGTTCGCTGTAGCGCTGCTGGATCTCGCTGCCGCGGATCTTGAGCAGGCCGGCGACGTCGAGCGAGTT
>SEGN01000090.1 GCA_004211245.1 Variovorax sp. | reverse complement strand
ATCTGCCGGCCCTTTGCGCGCCGGCCCATTTCACAGATGAACACAACAATCAGTCGCTTCCGTATGCGTAGCGTGGTCGCTCTGGTAGCGAGCGCGCTGGCCGCCACCGCCGCCTGGGCTGTCGAGCCCTTCACGGTGCGCGACATTCGCGTCGAGGGCCTGCAGCGCGTGGAACCCGGCACCATCTTCGCGTCGCTGCCGTTCCGGGTGGGCGACACCTACAGCGACGAACGCGGCTCCGCCGCGATTCGCGCGCTGTTCGATCTGGGCCTGTTCAAGGACGTGCGCATCGACGTCAGCGGCAACGTGCTCGTGGTGATCGTGGAGGAGCGGCCCACCATCGCCGAAGTCGATTTCTCCGGCACCAAGGAGTTCGACAAGGCTGCCTTGCTCAAGGCGCTGCGCGACGTCGGACTGGCCGAGGGCCGGCCTTACGACAAGGCGCTGGCCGATCGCGCAGAGCAGGAACTCAAGCGGCAGTACATCAGCCGCAGCCTGTACAACGCGCAGGTCGTGACCACGGTCACTCCTTCCGAACGCAACCGCGTCAACCTGACGTTCTCGGTGACCGAAGGGGATTCGGCACGCATCCGGGAAGTCAAGATCGTCGGCAACCAGGCGTTCAGCGAGTCCACCCTGCTCGGGCTGTTCGACCAGGACACCGGCGGATGGCTGGCCTGGTACACGAAGTCCAATCAATATTCGCGCGCGAAACTCAACGCCGACCTCGAAACGCTTCGCTCCTACTACATCACACGCGGGTACCTGGAATTCCGCGTGGATTCCACCCAGGTTGCGATTTCGCCGGATCGCCAGGATCTGTCGGTCACCGTCAACATCACGGAAGGCCAGAAATTCACCGTGGCCGGCGTCAAGCTCGAAGGCAATTACCTCGGTCGCGAGGACGAGTTCAAGTCGCTCGTCACCATTCGCCCCGGCGAGCCGTACAACGGCGAGAAGGTGACCGAGACCACAAAGGCGTTCACGGATTACTTCGGCACTTTCGGCTATGCATTCGCCCGCGTGCAGGCTCGCCCGGATGTCGACCGGACGAACAACACGGTCACCATGAACCTGAGCGCCGAGCCTTCGCGTCGCGTCTACGTTCGCCGCGTCATCGTGGGAGGCAACAACCGGACGCGCGACGAAGTGATCCGGCGCGAGTTCCGCCAGTACGAGGCGTCCTGGTATGACGGCGACAAGATCAAGCTCTCGCGCGACCGGGTCGACCGCCTCGGCTTCTTCACCGAAGTCAATGTCGACACCCAGGAGATCGCGGGGACGCCGGACCAGGTCGACTTGACCATCAATGTGGTGGAAAAGCCCACCGGTACGCTGCAGCTGGGTGCCGGCTTCTCGAGCGCCGAAAAGGTGGCACTGTCGTTCGGTGTATCGCAGGAGAACGTCTTCGGTTCGGGCAACTACCTCGGCGTGCAGGTCAATACGAGCAAGTACGCGCGCACGATTTCGCTCACCACGACCGATCCGTATTTCACCCAGGACGGCATATCGCGAACCCTGTCGGTCTACAGCACCACCACGCGGCCGTACTACACCACGGACGGTGACTACAAGCTGGTGAATCAGGGCGGGAGCATCCGCTTCGGCGTGCCGTTCAGCGAGGTCGACACCGTTTTCTTCGGCGTCGGGCTGGAGCGCTACAAGTTCGATCCAGGTCGCGCCAGCTACGTGTACAGCCCGTACACCGGTGTCGTGCTCTATCAGTCGCCCACGCCCCGGTCGTACCAGGACTATTTCGGTTGCAACACGGTCGACAACACGCTGAATTGCAGCAAGGACAGCGTGTGGGGCGTGCCGCTCACGGTGGGCTGGGCGCGCGACAGCCGCGACAGCGCTCTGGTTCCCACGCGTGGCATCCTGCAGCGCGCCAACCTCGAGGTCGGTGTCGGCGGTGACATGAAGTACTACCGCGGCAGCTACCAGTACCAGCAGTTCTTCCCGATCAACAAGCAGTACACCTTCGCAATCAACGGCGAAGTGGGCTATGGCCGTGCCTACGGAAGCAAGGTCTATCCGATCTTCAAGAACTTCTATGCCGGTGGTCTCGGCTCCGTGCGCGGGTTCGAGCAGAACTCGCTGGGCCCGAAAGACGTGCCCCTGGTGGGGCAGGCACAGGGCGCTGCGATCGGCGGCAACAAGAAGGCGATCTTCAACGCCGAACTCAGCACGCCGTTCCCCGGTGCAGGCAACGACCGCACCCTGCGGCTGTACGGTTTCTTCGACGCAGGCAATGTGTTCGGCGAGCGCAGTGCCTACACCTCGGATGCCCAATGGGCAGCGCAGAAGAAGATCCGCGCATCGGTGGGCATTGGCATCAGTTGGGTCTCGCCCCTCGGCCCGCTGCGCCTGGCCTATGCCTTCCCGATCAAGCAGCAGAAGGAAGTTCTGGACCCCAACAACGCTTACGTGCCGCTGGTGGCCGGGGATAGAATTCAGCGCGTCCAATTCCAGATCGGAACCTCTTTTTGATGACCCCCATGTTCCGTGCCGCCGGTGCGCTCCTGATTCCCGTTTTTGCACTGTGTGCTGCGCCGGTGCAGGCGCAGCAGGAGACTTTCCGCGTCGGTTTTGTCAACCCGGATCGCGTCTTGCGCGAAGCGCAAACGGCGAAGGTGGCGCAGGCCAAGCTCGAGGCCGAGTTCTCGAAGCGCGACAAGGACATCCAGGCGTTGGGTGAGGCACTGAAAGCGGCATCGGACAAGTTCGAACGCGAAGCACCCACGCTGTCCGAAAGCCAGCGCGCCACGCGCCAGCGCCAGCTGGTCGACCAGGACCGCGAATTCCAGCGCAAGCGCCGTGAACTGCAGGAAGACCTCAATGCGCGCAAGAACGAGGAATTGCAGGCCGTGTACGAGCGCGCGAATCGCGTGGTCAAGCAGGTCGCCGAAGCGGAAAAGTACGACGCGATCCTGCAGGAAGCGATCTACATCAACCCTAAGCACGACATCACCGACAAGGTGATCAAGGCGCTCAACGCGTCCACCGCGGCCGGCAACGGCGGCAAGTAAGGCCGCGACCGGTGTGGCGCTGCGGCTCGGAGCCATCGTCGAGGCCCTGGGGGGCGAACTTCAGGGCGTTGCCGATCTGAGCATCGAGCGGCTCGCGCCGCTCCATTCGGCAGGCGCTGACGCGCTCGCTTTCCTGAGTCATCCCAAGTACCTCAAGGAACTGGCCACCTCGCAGGCCGGTTGCGTGATCGTGTCGCCCGCGGTGCGCGCGCAGGCTGAGGCCCGCGGCGCTTTCATCGTGACGGCCGACCCCTACCTTTACTTTGCGCGGCTGACGCAGCTCTGGAAGCGCACGCATGCCAATCCGGCAGGGGTGCGAATTCACCCCAGTGCCGTGATCGATCCCGGTGCCGATGTCGACCCGACCGCGCGAATCGGCGCGCTTTGCGTGGTCGAGCGCGGTGCCCGCATCGGCGCGCACACGGTTCTCAAGTCGCGTGTCACGGTCAGTGAAGATTGCGTGGTCGGCGCGCGCTGTCTCCTGCACCCCGGCGTGGTGATCGGTGCCGATGGCTTCGGTCTCGCGCCTCACGAAGGGGCATGGGTCAAGATCGAACAGCTGGGCGCGGTCCGCATCGGCGACGACGTCGAGATCGGCGCCAACACCTGCGTCGACCGCGGTGCCCTCGAAGACACGGTGCTGGAGGACGGCGTCAAGCTCGACAACCTGATCCAGATCGGCCACAACGTGCGCATCGGCAAACACACGGCGATGGCCGGTTGCGTCGGCGTGGCGGGCAGCGCGGTCATCGGCGCGCACTGCACTGTCGGCGGCGGCGCCATCGTGCTGGGCCATCTCACTTTGGCCGATGGCGTGCACATCTCGGCCGCCAGCGTGGTCACACGCTCGATCCTCAAGCCCGGGCACTACACCGGCATGTTTCCCATCGACGACAATGCCGCCTGGGAGAAGAACGCGGCCACGCTCAAGCAGCTTCACGGGCTGCGCGAGCGCCTCAAGGCGCTCGAAAAAAAGACGATCCAGGACCAGACTCCATGACGACGACAACGCTCGATATCCACCAGATCCTCAAACTGTTGCCGCACCGCTACCCGTTCCTGCTGGTGGATCGCGTGCTGTCGATGGAAAAGGGCAAGCGCATCACGGCGCTGAAGAACGTGACGATGAACGAGCCCTTCTTCAACGGCCACTTTCCGCACAGACCGGTGATGCCGGGCGTCCTGATGCTCGAAGCGATGGCGCAGGCCGCGGCATTGTTGTCTTTCCATTCGCTCGACATCGTGCCCGACGACAACACCGTCTACTACTTCGCCGCGATCGATGGCGCACGCTTCAAGCGGCCGGTCGAGCCGGGCGATCAGCTCACGCTCGAGGTCGAGATCGACCGCATGAAGGCCGGTATCTCCAAGTTCAAGGGGCGCGCGCTGGTGGGTGCCGAGCTGGCCTGCGAGGCCACCTTGATGTGCGCGATGCGCCAGATCAACTGATTTGTCCCAGGGCATGACGCAAGTCCATTCGACGGCGATCGTCGATCCGCAGGCGGAACTCGATTCGACGGTCTCGGTCGGCGCCTACGCGGTGATTGGCCCGCATGTGAAGGTCGGCGGCGGCACCACCATCGGTCCGCACTGCGTGATCGAAGGCCGCACGACGATCGGGAGCGACAACCGGATCTTCCAGTTCTCGTCCCTTGGCGCGATACCGCAGGACAAGAAATACGCAGGTGAGCCGACCGAACTGGTGATCGGCGACCGCAACACGATCCGCGAGTTCTGCACCTTCAATCTGGGCGTGCCGGGTGCGGGCGGTGTCACGCGCGTGGGGCATGACAACTGGATCATGGCCTACACCCACATCGCGCACGACTGCCTGGTCGGCAGCCATACGACGCTGGCCAACAACACCACGCTGGCCGGCCACGTGGAGCTGGGCGATTGGGTCACCGTCGGCGGGCTGGTGGGCATTCACCAGTTCGTGAAGGTGGGGGCGCATGCGATGGTCGGCTTCGCCACGGCGGTGTCGCAGGACGTGCCGCCGTTCATGCTGGTCGACGGCAATCCGATGGCGGTCCGCGGGTTCAATGTGGTGGGGCTGCGGCGGCGTGGCTTCTCCGCGGCGCGCATCGCGGCGGTCAAGCAGATGCACCGCTTCATCTACCGGCAAGGCCGCACGCTCGAAGATGCGCGCGGCGCGGTCGAGGCACTGTCCGCCGAGTTGCCGGAGGCTGCGCCCGACGTGGCCATGATGAGCGGTTTCCTTGCTGGCAGCACGCGCGGCATCGCGCGCTGACATGAGCGCTGGTTCCACCGAACCGCGGCAGTTTGCACTGGTCGCCGGCGAGGCTTCCGGTGACCTGCTCGCGAGCCTGCTGCTGCAGGGGCTGCAGGCGCGCTGGCCCGACATGCGCGCCGCCGGCATCGGCGGGCCGCGCATGCTGGCGCTCGGCTTCGAGAGCTGGTGGCCGCAGGAAAAGCTGGCGGTGCGCGGCTACATCGAGGTGCTGCGGCACTACGCCGAGATTGCAGGCATCCGCCGTCAGCTGAAGGCGCGCTTGCTGCGCGAGTGGCCGCAGCTGTTCATCGGCGTGGACGCGCCCGATTTCAACCTCGACCTGGAAGCCGGCCTGCGCGGCCGGGGGCTGAAAACGGTGCACTTCGTCTGTCCGTCGATCTGGGCCTGGCGCGCCGACCGGATCGAGAAGATACGGGCCGCCGCCGACCACGTGCTGTGCATTTTTCCGTTCGAGCCGGCGCTGCTCGAAAAGCAGGGCATCGCCGCCAGTTATGTCGGCCATCCGATTGCCAACGTCATTCCGATGGTGCCGGACAAACTGGCCGCGCGTGCTGCGCTGGGCATTGCGCCGGACGCGGCGGTGGTTGCGCTGCTGCCGGGCAGCCGGCGCTCCGAGTTGCGTTATCTCGCAGGCCGGTTCCTTGCGGCCGCGGCACTGATGCTGCGGGTCCGGCCGGAGTTGAGATTCGTTGCGCCCGTTCTGCCCGCGCTGCGTGCCGAGGTGGAGCAACTGCTGAAGGCGAGCCCGATGGCCGGCCAGGTGCAGTTGCTGGACGGCCAGTCGCACACCGCGCTGGCGGCATGCGACGCCACATTGATCGCGAGCGGCACTGCCACGCTGGAAGCTGCGCTGTTCAAACGCCCGATGGTCATCGCCTACAACATGCATTCGCTGTCCTGGCGTCTCATGCACCGGCAGCAGCTGCAGCCCTGGGTCGGATTGCCCAACATCCTGTGCGGCGAGTTCGTCGTGCCCGAACTGTTGCAGGACGCCGCCACGCCGCAGGCGCTGGCCGATGCGACACTCGCCTGGCTGGACGCGCCGGAAAAGGTGACGGCGCTGCAACAACGGTTTTCGCTGCTGCACGACGAGCTGCGCCGCGACACGCCCACACTCTGCGCCCATGCGATCGAGCAAGTTCTTCAAGGCTGAGCAGGCAACCCTGGTCTGGGACGCCCCGGGCCTGATGGCCGGTGTGGACGAGGCCGGCCGCGGGCCGCTGGCAGGACCGGTGGTCGCAGCGGCGGTGATCCTGGACGAGCTTCGTCCGATCCGTGGCCTGGCCGACTCCAAGACGCTCACGGCGCTCCAGCGCGAACGGCTGCACGACCAGATTCTTGCCAGTGCGCTCTGTTGTTCGATCGCGCAGGCGACCGTCGAAGAAATAGACCGGCACAACATCCTTCAGGCCACGATGATCGCGATGCGCCGTGCAGTGGACGGCCTGCGGCTGAAGCCGGTCAAGGTGCTGGTGGACGGCAATCGCCTGCCGACGCTCGATGTCCTGGCCGAGGCCATCGTGCGCGGCGACGCACGGGTCAAGGCGATTTCGGCCGCGTCGATCCTGGCCAAGGTGCACCGCGACCGGCTTTGCGAGCAGTTGCACGTGGAGTTCCCGCACTACGGCTTCGCCAGCCACAAGGGTTACGGAACGCCGGAGCACATGGAGGCCCTGCAGCGACACGGCGCCTGCATTCACCACCGGCGCTCGTTCAGCCCGGTGGCCGCAGCGTTCGCGCGCGCGGCGGGCGAGGTGTGCGGTGGGTGACGTCCAGCACATCACGTCGCGCGACAACGCGCTGCTGAAGGACCTGCGCAAGCTTGCGCAAGACCCCGGCGCCTACCGCAAGCTCGGGCGGCTGTGGCTCGAGGGCGACCATCTCTGCCGCGCGGCGCTCGCGCGGGGCGTGCAGCCGTCGATCGCCGTCTTCTCCGAGTCGTTCTGGCCCTCGGCGCCTGCGGGATGGGCGGCTGCCGCGGGCAAGACGGTCGTTGTTGCGGACGCACTGCTCGCGGGCCTCAGCGGACTCGAATCCCCGGCGCCGATGGGATTCGTGATCGACGTGCCGGTGCGGCCCGAATTGCTGCCGTCCGCTGCGACCGTGGTCCTCGACCGGCTGCAGGACGCGGGCAATGTCGGCTCGATCCTGCGCAGCGCCTCGGCCTTCGGGTTCGCCCAGGTCGTGGCCTTGAAAGGCACGGCAGCGCTCTGGGCGCCGAAGGTTCTGCGCGCCGGCATGGGCGCGCATTTCGGGCTTCGGCTGATCGAAGGGGTCGACCCGGACGTTCTGGATGGCCTGACGGTGCCGCTGGTGGCGACGAGCTCGCACCAGGGCGACTGGTTGCACAGCACCGATCTGCCGCACCCCTGCGCCTGGCTGATGGGCCACGAAGGGCAGGGTGTATCGCCTGGGTTGGAGATGCGTGCTGCGCGGCGCATCCGCATCGCGCAGCCGGGCGGCGAGGAGTCGCTCAACGTCGCGGCCGCCGCGGCCATTTGCCTTCACGCCAGCGCTGCGGGAGCCCGAACGGTCGAAGCGGGGCGGCTATAATCGGGGGCTTTCCCGCTCACACCCCGCCCACCGCGCACGCAAGCCAACTCCTCGACGAAAGTCGCGACCCAACGAGTCGAATCCTTGGGTGCACTCTGGGCGTCATCCATCCGGAGAACCCAGTGCTTTTGTCTCTCAAGGGAGCTTTCCCGCCCGCCATCCTGGCGCTCGCAGACGGCACGGTCTTTCAGGGCAACTCGATTGGCGCCGCCGGCGCCACCACCGGCGAAGTGGTGTTCAACACCGCCATGACCGGTTACCAGGAAATCCTGACCGACCCCAGCTATTGCCAGCAGATCGTGACGCTCACGTACCCGCACATCGGCAACTACGGCGTCAACGAGGAAGACATCGAGGCCGACAAGATCCACGCCGCCGGGCTGATCATCAAGGACCTGCCGCTGGTCGCCTCGAACTTCCGCAAGACGCAGACGCTCAACGAGTACCTCGTCGCCGGCCGAACGGTCGCCATCGCCAGCATCGACACCCGCAAGTTGACACGCCATCTGCGCACGCACGGCGCCCAGAACGGCTGCATCCTGGGTCTGGGCGAAGGCGAAGCGGTCACCGAGGCCCTGATCGAGAAGGCCATCGCCGCTGCCAGAGGCGCGCCGAGCATGGCCGGCCTCGATCTCGCCAGGGTGGTGTCGGTCAGGCAGACCTACGAATGGACGCAGACCGAGTGGAAGCTCGGGGCGGGCTACGGCGTGCAGATCACGCCGAAGTTCCACGTCGTCGCTTTCGACTACGGCGTCAAGAAGAACATCCTGCGCATGATCGCGCAGCGCGGCGCGCGCATCACGGTCGTGCCGGCGCAGACGCCCGCGGCCGACGTGCTCAAGCTCAAGCCCGACGGCATCTTCCTGGCCAATGGCCCCGGCGACCCGGAGCCTTGCGACTATGCGATTGCAGCGGTCGGCGAACTGATCGAAACCGGCATCCCGACCTTCGGCATCTGTTTGGGCCACCAGATCATGGCGCTGGCCTCGGGTGCCAAGACTTTCAAGATGAAGTTCGGCCACCACGGCGCGAACCACCCGGTCAAGGACCTCGACGACGGCCGCGTGAGCATCACGAGCCAGAACCACGGCTTCGCGGTCGACGAGAAGTCGCTGCCTTCAACTCTGCGCCCGACGCACATCAGCCTGTTCGACAACACGCTGCAGGGCCTGGCGCGCACCGACAAGCCGGCCTTCTGCTTCCAGGGCCATCCGGAAGCCTCGCCGGGACCTCACGACATCGGCTACCTGTTCGATCGCTTCACGGCATTGATGGAGAAACACAAGAATGCCTAAGCGCACAGACCTCAAGAGCATCCTGATCATCGGCGCCGGCCCGATCATCATCGGCCAGGCCTGCGAGTTTGATTACTCGGGCGTGCAGGCCTGCAAGGCACTGCGCGAGGAAGGCTACAAGGTCATCCTGATCAACAGCAACCCCGCGACGATCATGACCGACCCGGCCACGGCCGACGTGACCTACATCGAGCCCATCACCTGGCAGACGGTCGAGAAGATCATCGCCAAGGAAAAGCCGGACGCGATCCTGCCGACCATGGGCGGCCAGACCGCGCTGAACTGCGCGCTCGACCTCTGGCGCAACGGCGTGCTGGCCAAGCACAACGTCGAACTCATCGGCGCCACGCCCGAAGCCATCGACAAGGCCGAAGACCGCCTGAAGTTCAAGGACGCGATGACCAAGATCGGTCTCGGTTCGGCGCGCTCCGGCATCGCCCACTCGATGGACGAAGCCTGGGCCGTGCAGAAGACGCTCGGTTTCCCGACCGTGATCCGTCCCAGCTTCACGCTCGGCGGCACCGGTGGCGGCATCGCCTACAACCCGGACGAGTTCGAGACCATCTGCAAGCGCGGCATCGAAGCCTCGCCGACCAACGAACTGCTGATCGAAGAGTCGCTGCTCGGCTGGAAAGAGTATGAGATGGAGGTGGTGCGCGACAAGGCGGACAACTGCATCATCGTCTGCTCGATCGAGAACCTCGACCCGATGGGCGTGCACACCGGCGACTCCATCACCGTGGCGCCGGCACAGACGCT
>SEGN01000465.1 GCA_004211245.1 Variovorax sp. | reverse complement strand
GCCGCCCGCAAGCGCGGCGAGAAGTCGATGGCCCTGCGTCTGGCCAATGAACTCATGGAAGCCACGGAAGGCCGTGGCGGCGCCATGAAGAAGCGCGACGAAGTGCACCGCATGGCCGAGGCCAACAAGGCCTTCAGCCACTTCCGCTTCTAAGAACCCGTCCCCTCAAATCAGACAGGCTGGAAGCCCGACTCACCGTGTGGTGAGCGGGCTTTCATCCGTTAACGGAGTAATTTCTCATGGCACGCAATACCCCCATCGAGCGCTACCGCAACATCGGTATCTCGGCGCACATCGACGCTGGCAAAACCACGACGACCGAACGCATCCTGTTCTACACCGGCGTGAACCACAAGATCGGGGAAGTGCACGACGGCGCGGCCACGATGGACTGGATGGAGCAGGAGCAGGAGCGCGGCATCACGATCACCTCGGCTGCCACCACCTGCTTCTGGAAGGGCATGGGCGGCACGTTCGACGAACACCGCATTAACATCATCGACACCCCCGGCCACGTCGACTTCACGATCGAGGTCGAGCGCTCGATGCGCGTGCTGGACGGCGCCGTGATGGTGTATGACGCCGTCGGCGGGGTGCAGCCCCAGTCCGAAACTGTCTGGCGTCAGGCCAACAAGTACAAGGTGCCGCGCCTTGCGTTCGTCAACAAGATGGACCGCACCGGCGCCGACTTCCTGCGCGTGCGCCAGATGATGGTGGACCGCCTGAAGGCCAACCCGGTCGTGATCCAGATCCCGATCGGTGCCGAAGACCGCTTCCAGGGCATCGTCGACCTCGTGAAGATGAAGTCGATCATCTGGGACGAAGACAAGGGTGTGACCTTCAAGTACGGCGAAATCCCGGCGGACCTGGCCGACGTCTGTGCCGAGTACCGCGAAAAGCTGGTCGAGGCTGCGGCGGAATCGAGCGAGGAGCTCATGAACAAGTACCTCGAAGGCGAGGCGCTGACCGAGGCCGAAATCAAGGCCGCGATCCGTCAGCGCACGATCGCCGGCGAGATCCAGCCGATGCTGTGCGGCTCGGCCTTCAAGAACAAGGGCGTGCAGGCCATGCTCGACGCAGTCGTCGAATACATGCCCGCGCCGACCGACATTCCGCCGGTCAGCGGCATGGACGAAGACGAAGCGCCGGTCGTGCGCAAGGCCGACGACAGCGAAAAATTCTCCGCACTCGCGTTCAAGCTCATGACCGACCCGTTCGTGGGCCAGCTCACGTTCGTGCGCGTCTACTCCGGCGTGCTCTCGAAGGGCGACAGCGTCTACAACCCCGTGCGCGGCAAGAAGGAGCGCATCGGCCGGATCGTGCAGATGCACGCCAACAACCGCGAGGAAGTGAGCGAAATCCGCGCCGGCGATATCGCGGCCTGTGTCGGCCTGAAGGAAGTGACCACCGGCGAGACGCTGTGCGATCCGACCTCGATCGTCACGCTCGAGCGCATGGTGTTCCCCGAATCCGTGATCTCGCAGGCCGTCGAGCCGAAGACCAAGGTCGACCAGGAAAAGATGGGCATCGCACTGCAGCGCCTCGCGCAGGAAGATCCTTCGTTCCGCGTGAAGACCGACGAAGAATCCGGCCAGACCATCATCTCGGGCATGGGCGAGCTGCACCTCGAAATCATCGTGGACCGCATGAAGCGCGAGTTCGGCGTGGAAGCCAACGTCGGCAAGCCGCAGGTGGCCTACCGCGAAACGATCCGCAAGACGGTCGAAGAAGCCGAAGGCAAGTTCGTTCGCCAGTCGGGCGGCAAGGGCCAGTACGGCCACGTCGTCTTGAAGGTCGAGCCGCAGGAAGCCGGCAAGGGCTTCGAGTTCGTCGACGCGATCAAGGGCGGCGTGGTGCCGCGCGAGTACATCCCCGCAGTCGAAAAGGGCGTCATCGAAGCGCTGGGACAGGGCGTGCTCGCCGGCTACCCGGTGGTGGACGTCAAGGTCACGTTGCACTTCGGTTCGTACCACGACGTGGACTCGAACGAAATGGCGTTCAAGATGGCCGCGATCTTCGGCTTCAAGGAAGGCTGCCGCAAGGCCAGCCCGGTCATCCTCGAGCCGATGATGGCCGTGGAAGTGGAGACGCCTGAGGACTACGCCGGCAACGTGATGGGCGACCTGTCCAGCCGTCGCGGCATGGTGCAGGGCATGGA
>SEGN01000089.1 GCA_004211245.1 Variovorax sp. | reverse complement strand
GTGCTGGGCGAGATCCGCCTGCGGGTCGAGAAGAACGAGCGCGTGCTGATCACCACGTTGACCAAGCGCATGGCGGAGCAGTTGACGGACTACCTCGGCGACAACGGCGTCAAGGTGCGCTACCTGCACAGCGACATCGACACGGTCGAGCGGGTCGAGATCCTGCGCGACCTGCGCCTGGGCGCTTTCGACGTGCTGGTCGGCATCAACCTGCTGCGCGAAGGACTGGACATTCCCGAGGTCTCGCTGGTGGCCATCCTCGATGCCGACAAGGAAGGCTTCCTGCGTGCCGAGCGTTCGCTGATCCAGACCATCGGCCGCGCGGCGCGCAACCTGAACGGCAAGGCGATCCTCTATGCCGACCGCATGACCGACTCGATGAAGAAGGCGATCAGCGAAACCGACCGGCGACGCGCCCACCAGATCGCCCACAACGAGGCCCACGGGATCACGCCGCGCAGCATCCTCAAGCAGGTGCGCGACCTGATCGACGGCGTCTACAGCGAGAAGACCGGCAAGGAAATGGCCAAGCTCGAGCTGGAACGCGCCAAGGTCGAGGACATGAGCGAGAAGGACGTGTCGCGCGAGATCAAGCGGCTGGAAAAGCTCATGCTCGAGCACGCGCGGAACCTCGAATTCGAAAAGGCAGCGCGCGTGCGGGACCAGCTGGCGCTGCTGCGCGAACAGGCCTTCGGTGCCCGCGGCGGCGACAACATCGTCGTGCTGACACCGGGTGGCGGCCGCGTCTGACCGGGTGAGGGGTGTCGGGTTCGGGTTTACCCGGGCAGATCGAGGGGCTTTCTGCTATACTTGACCGAAATACTCAAGAACAAAGAAACTCCCGATGAAGGGCCGGCTCCAACCGATGGGCAACACCATCGGCCAACGCCGGGAGGGCGGAGACGATGTCATCCAGCCGACCCGGCTTGGGTGTCTTTTCAACGGTAAGCACACCACCAGGAGCTTGCAATGCGTCTCACAACCAAAGGCCGTTTTGCGGTCACCGCGATGATCGATCTGGCCCTGCGCCAGAACACCGGTCCGGTCACGCTGGCGGCGATCAGCCAGCGTCAGCAAATTTCACTGTCGTACCTCGAGCAACTGTTCGGCAAGCTGCGTCGCCATGAATTGGTCGAGTCGACACGGGGCCCGGGCGGTGGTTACTCGCTGGGTCGCAAGGCGGCCGAGATCACGGTGGCCGACATCATCGTTTCGGTTGACGAGCCGATCGACGCGACCCAATGCGGCGGCAAGGAAAACTGCCTCGGCGAGGCGGGCCGCTGCATGACGCATGAGCTCTGGGCCTCGCTCAATCAGCGCATGGTCGAATTCCTCGACTCGGTGACCCTGCAGAAGCTGGTCGACGACCAACTCGCGAAGGGCGTTCAGGTCGAGAACAAGCCTGTCATCAAGCGCGCGATTTCGGCCCAGCCGGTGGTCAAGCCGATGCGCATCAACGCGCCGAATTCGGTGTTTGCCTTGGGTAACGCCTTCGCCAAGTCGTGACCTGATCACGAGCCCATTCCTTCGCCAGCCTGAGCCAGCCATGGACGTCACCCCTCATTTCCCGATCTATCTCGATTACGGCGCGACCACGCCGGTCGACCCCCGCGTCGTCGACGCGATGATTCCCTGGTTGCGCGAGCATTTCGGCAACCCGGCTTCGCGCAGTCACGCCTGGGGCTGGGAGGCGGAGGAAGCCGTCGAAAAAGCGCGCGGCGAGGTCGCTCAGCTGATCGGTGCGGATCCGCGCGAGATCGTCTGGACGTCGGGCGCCACCGAGTCGAACAACCTCGCGCTGAAGGGCGCGGCGCAGTTCTACAAGGGCAAGGGCAAGCATCTGATCACGGTCAAGACGGAGCACAAGGCCGTGCTCGACACGATGCGCGAGCTCGAGCGGCAGGGCTTCGAGGTCACCTATCTCGACGTCGAGGAAAATGGTCTGCTCGACCTGGACAAGTTCAGGGCGGCGATCCGCCCCGACACGATCCTCGCGAGCGTGATGTTCGTGAACAACGAGATCGGCGTCATCCAGGATGTCGTCGCGCTCGGCAACATTTGCCGCGAGAAGGGCGTGATCTTCCACGTCGACGCGGCGCAGGCCACCGGCAAGCTCGAGATCGACATGGCGAGCCTGCCGATCGACCTGATGAGCCTGGCATCGCACAAGACCTACGGCCCCAAGGGCATCGGCGCTTTGTACGTGCGCCGCAAGCCGCGCGTGCGGCTCGAAGCGCAGATGCACGGCGGCGGCCACGAGCGCGGCATGCGTTCGGGGACTTTGCCGACCCACCAGATCGTGGGCATGGGCGAAGCTTTCCGTATTGCCAGGGTCGAGATGAAAGAGGACATCGCCAAGGCGGCGGCGCTGCAGAAGCGCCTGCTGGATGGCCTGAAGGATGTCGAACAGGTGTTCATCAACGGCGATCTCGAGCGTCGCGTGCCGCACAACCTGAACATCAGCTTCAACTACGTCGAGGGCGAGTCGCTGATCATGGGCATCAAGGGCCTGGCGGTGTCTTCCGGCTCGGCCTGCACGTCGGCCAGCCTGGAGCCGAGCTATGTGCTGCGTGCGCTCGGCCGCAGCGACGAACTGGCCCACAGCAGCCTTCGCATGACGATCGGCCGCTTCACGACCGAAGAAGAAATCGACTACGCCATTTCCACCATCAAGCACAACGTCGCCAAGCTGCGCGAACTGAGCCCGCTGTGGGAAATGTTCAAGGACGGCATCGACATCAGCACGATCCAGTGGTCGGCGCATTGAACCCCACGAATTGAAGAGGTAAGCCATGGCATATTCATCCAAGGTCATTGACCATTACGAAAACCCGCGCAACGTCGGCTCGTTCGAAAAGGGCGACGACTCGGTCGGCACCGGCATGGTCGGCGCACCGGCTTGCGGCGACGTCATGAAGCTGCAGATCAAGGTCAACCCCGAGACCGGCGTCATCGAGGACGCACGGTTCAAGACCTATGGCTGCGGCTCGGCCATTGCATCGAGTTCCCTCGTGACCGAGTGGGTCAAAGGCAAGACGCTCGACGAAGCAGCGGCGCTCAAGAACGCACAGATCGCCGAAGAGCTGGCACTGCCGCCCGTCAAGATCCATTGCTCGATCCTGGCCGAAGACGCGATCAAGGCCGCCGTCAGCGACTACAAGGCCAAGCACGGTGCCGCCGTGGCGACGGCCGAGACGGCAGCCCACTGAGATGGCGGTCACGCTCACCGAGGCGGCTGCGCGCCACGTCACCCGCTACCTCGGGAAGCGGGGCAAGGGCGTGGGCGTGCGGCTGGGCGTCAAGACCACCGGCTGCTCGGGCCTGGCCTACAAGCTCGAGTACGTGGACGAGTTCACGCCCGAGGACGTGGTGTTCGAAGACCATGGCGTCAAAGTTCTGGTCGACCCCAAGAGCCTGGCCTATATCGACGGGACGCAACTCGATTTCGTGCGCGAGGGGCTTAACGAGGGCTTCAAGTTCCTGAACCCGAACGAGCGCGACCGCTGCGGTTGCGGAGAGAGCTTCAGAATCTGACCCTGCGCGTCACTGCGCATCGGCCGCCACCATGTCATGTGCTGGCGGCTTTTTCTTGCCATGAACCTCAACGACACCGATTTCGAACTGTTCGCCGTGCCCCCCACGTTCGCACAGGACCGCGCCGCGCTAGACGCACGCTGGAAAGAGCTGCAGCGCGAGGCGCACCCCGACCGTTTCGCCGCCCAGGGCGCCGCGGCGCAGCGCGTCGCCATGCAGTGGTCGGTGCGCATCAACGAGGCGTACCAGCGCCTCAAGAACCCGATCAAGCGTGCGAGCTACCTGTGCGAGTTGAATGGCGCGCCGATCGAGGCCGAGAACAACACGGCCATGCCAGGCGACTTTCTGGTCCAGCAGATGGAATGGCGCGAAGCGCTGGACGAGGTGCGCAACGAGGGCGATCTTGACGCGCTGCGCGACGAAGTCGAGGCGGGCCGTGCGCGCGCGCTGTCGACGCTCGACTGGCTGATCGACGAAAAGGGCGACTACCCCGGCGCCGCACGCCAGGTCAGAGCCCTGATGTTCATTGAGCGCTTTGCCGAGGACATCGAAGCCAAAACCGGCTCGCTGGGACAATAGACCCATGGCATTGCTGCAGATTTCAGAACCGGGCCAGGCGCCCGACCCGCACCAGCGGCGCATCGCGGTCGGCATCGACCTCGGGACCACCCACTCGCTCGTCGCTTCGGTGCGCAATGGCGTGGCCGAGTGCCTGCCCGATGCCGAGGGTCGTGTGCTGTTGCCCTCGGCGGTGCGCTATGTCGACCGCGAGCGCAGGCAGATCGGCTTCGCCGCGCTCGCTTCACGGGCGGTAGATCCCGCCAACACCATCACGTCGGCCAAGCGTCTGATGGGCCGCGGCCTGGCCGACATCGCGAATCGCGACGCCATGCCCTACCGGCTGGTCGACGAGGGCGGCATGGTCAAGGTCCAGACCGTTGCAGGGGTGAAATCGCCGGTCGAGGTCAGCGGCGAAATCCTGGCGACGCTGCGCTTCCGGGCGGAGGACAGCTTCGACGACGAGCTCTACGGTGCCGTCATCACCGTGCCCGCCTATTTCGACGAGGGCCAGCGGCAAGCGACCAAGGATGCTGCCGAACTGGCAGGCCTGAACGTGCTGCGCCTGATCAGCGAGCCGACCGCAGCGGCCATTGCCTATGGACTCGACAACGCGAGCGAGGGCGTCTACGCCGTGTACGACCTCGGCGGCGGCACCTTCGACATTTCCATCCTCCGCCTGACCCAGGGCGTGTTCGAAGTGATCGCCACGGGCGGCGACTCCGCCCTCGGCGGTGACGACTACGACCATGCGCTGGCCGATTTCGTGCGCGGGCAGTCCGGCGCGCAACTCGGCGGCGACGCCGACAAGGCGGCCATGCTCACAGCGGCGCGCGCGGCCAAGGAGTCGCTTTCGAGCGCCGACACGGTCACGTTCGAGGTTGCGCTGTCGGGTGCACCCCTTCACTTCGAGTTGACGCGTGCCCAGTTCGACGCGGCCACCGCAGCCCTGACCGACCGGACCATCGCGGCGGTCCGCAAGGCGCTGCGCGACGCGAAGCTCAAGCCCGACGAACTGCAGGGCATCGTGTTGGTCGGCGGGGCCACGCGCATGCCGCAGATTCGCGAGGCCGTGGGCGCCTTCTTTGGTCGTGCGCCGCTGACCAACCTGAACCCCGACGAAGTCGTGGCGCTCGGCGCTGCGATCCAGGCCAATCAACTGGCCGGGAATGGCGGCGCCAGCGACTTGCTGTTGCTCGATGTCATTCCGCTGTCGCTGGGCATCGAGACCATGGGCGGGCTGGTGGAGCGGATCGTGCCGCGCAACCAGACCATACCGACCGCGATGGCGCAGGACTTCACGACCTACCAGGACGGCCAGACGGCGCTCGCGCTGCATGTGGTGCAGGGCGAGCGCGACCTGGTCGCCGACTGCCGCAGCCTCGCGCGCTTCGAGTTGCGCGGGATCCCGCCCATGGCGGCGGGGGCGGCGCGCATCCGCGTCACCTTCACTGTCGATGCGGACGGCCTGCTCAGCGTCAGCGCGAAAGAGCAGGGCAGCGGCGTGGAGGCGAATGTCACGGTCAAGCCGTCGTATGGCCTGTCGGACGACCAGATCGCGGCGATGCTGCAGGAGAGTTTTTCTACCGCCGCGGCCGACATGCAGGCACGCGCGCTGGTAGAGGCCCGCGTCGATGCCGACCGGATGCTGCTGGCCACGCAGAGCGCGCTCGACGCCGACGGCGACTTGCTCCAGGCCGACGAACGTGCCACGGTCGAGGCATTGATGGCGGCGCTGCGCGAGGCGCGCGGCGCCCCCGAGGCGGCCACCGTCGAAGCCGCTACCAAGGCGCTCGCCGACGGCACCGAGGCTTTTGCCGCACGTCGCATGAACCAGGGCATTGCGCGTGCGCTGTCTGGCCGCAAGGTCGAGTCCCTTTAGAAGAACAACATGCCCATCATCAAGATCCTCCCGCATGCGGAGTACTGCCCGGAAGGCGCCCAGATCGACGCACCGGCCGGCACGTCGATCTGCGAAGCGCTGCTCGACAACCATATCGCCATCGAACATGCCTGCGAGATGAGCTGCGCCTGCACCACCTGCCATGTGGTGGTGCGGCAGGGATTCGAATCGCTCAATCCGTCTGACGAAAGCGAAGACGACCTGCTCGACCGCGCCTGGGGGCTGGAGCCGCAATCGCGCCTGAGCTGCCAGGCGATCCTGGCGCAGAAAGACGTGACGATCGAGATTCCCAAATACTCGATCAACCACGCCAAGGAAAACCACTGATGTCGCGTCAGATCGTCCTCGACACCGAGACCACGGGTCTGTCCGCCGAGAACGGCGACCGCGTCATCGAGTTGGGCTGCGTGGAGCTGTTCGCCCGCAAACTGACCGGCAACGACCTGCACATCTACTTCAACCCCGAGCGGGAGAGTCACGAGGACGCGCTCAAGATTCACGGCCTGACCACGGATTTTTTGCGCGACAAGCCGAAGTTCGCCACGCTCGCGAACGACGTTGTCGAATACCTGCGCGGCGCGGAGCTCATCATCCACAACGCGGCCTTCGACGTCGGCTTTCTCAACAAGGAACTGGAGCTGGCCGGCTTGCCGCCATTGCGCACCTTCGTGAGCGAAGTGACCGACACGCTGGCCATGGCCAAGCAGGTCTACCCCGGCAAGCGCAATTCGCTCGATGCACTGTGCGATCGCTTCGGCGTGGATCGCTCCAACCGCACGTTCCACGGCGCCAAGCTCGACGCCCAGTTGCTGGCCGATGTCTACATCAATCTCACGCGCGGGCAGGACGCGCTGTTGATCGACGTGGCCTCGAACGAGCCGGCGATCGGCGCCATCGTCGCTGTGGATCTGAGCAGCTTCACGCTCCCGGTGTTGCTTGCTGCCGGGCATGAACTCGCGGCCCACGAAGGGGCGTTGCAGCAACTCGACAAGGCCAGCAACGGCCGCACATTGTTTCGGCAGACGGGCGGAGATGCTGTGGCATAATCGCGGGCTTCGCACGAAAGTGCAGAGCATTTCTGGCGGTGCCAGCAGCCCTCGCGGTTGCCTCAGGTGCCGATCAGGGCGGTTAGCTCAGGGGTAGAGCACAGCATTCACACTGCTGGGGTCGGAGGTTCGAAACCTCCACCGCCCACCATTACTGATTCCACAGGCCGACAACTGCATGCAGTTGTCGGCCTTTTGCATTTTGGGATTGGGGGGTTCGTGTGCAGGGACGAACCGTGGCTGCCACTGCCAGCGTTCAGACCGGCAGCCATTTCAGGTCGAACACACGCTCCACGAACCAGATCGCCGCGACCGCCATCGCGAAGGTCGAGCCGCCGCGCAGCAACACCACTTGGTAGCGGCGCCAGCAGCGCAACGCCAGCAGCGCCGTCAGCGCGATCGCGACGATCGCAAGCTGGCCCGCCTCGACCCCCAGGTTGAACCTGAGCAGCGCCGCCACAAAACTGCCCGCCGGCAGGTCCAGTTCTCCCAGCACGCCCGCGAACCCGAAACCGTGCACCAGACCGAAGAGGAAGGTGAAGAGACGGCGGCGTCCGTGCAGCACCGGGCGGATGTTGTCCATCGCGGCCACGATGATGGTGAGAGCGATGGCGGGCTCGATGATCCTTGGCGACAGGCTCACAAGTTTCAGTCCGGCAAGCGCCAGCGTGATCGAATGGCCGAGCGTGAACATCGTGACCGTGCCGACGATCGGCCACACCGCGTCGCGCCATCCCGGCACCGGCTCCCAACCGCCGCCAGTGCGTCGCCTCAGCACCGACGGCAGCAGCAGGCAGACCAGGAACAGGATGTGGTCGTAGCCGATCAGGATGTGGTGGATGCCGTCGAAGAAGAAGCTGCTGGCACCGGTCGTGGCGGCGGGTGCCAGGGATGACGTGCCGGTTGCCGCGTCGCCGGCACGGCGCGGCAGCGCCACCGTGACCGGGCCGGCCAGCGGATCGAGCGATCGGAGTGCGGGCGCCGTGCCGTCGCCCATGTCGATGCGCAGCAGTCCGCGGTGCGTCGGGTCGACCTCGCTGAAGAGACGGTACTCGAGCTCCATCGCCGCGCCCGCATCGCACGCGGCGCGAAATTGCAGCACCAGGTAGCTGCCGTCCACCCGACTCTCGACGGCCGGTGGTTGTGCCTCGGTGAGCGCGCAGCGGCCCTGCGCCAGCCGCAGGTGCGCGAGCGCATAGGCACGGATGTCGTCCATGCGCGTGCGCACCTCGCCCCAGCTCAGCTTCTGGTCGCCGTCGCCGTCCAGATCCAGCATTGCGTCCAGGTCGCGCAACGACACGTCCCAGCGAAGCGCCACGCCGTCGTCGGTTCGCTGCAGCTGCAGGTAGGCATCGCTCGCCTTGTGGGCCATTGCGGGCGCCCCGAAGAGGCAGAGCCATGCGAACCACCAGGGGATGATGCGCAGTCTCACGTCGGGCGCCTCATGTCAGGGCAGCGCGTCGACGCGCGCATCGCGCAGGCCGATCTGCTGCATCAGCGCCTTGACTTCGCGTCGTGCCGCATCGTCGTTGGCCGCGGCGGCGGCGCGGGCCATCACCAGCAGGTCGATCGGCTCGCGTTGCAGCTGCACGTTCAGGCGCGAGAGTGCCAGCGCACGCGCCGCATCGCCCTGCACGTCGAGTGCGAACAACGCCTGCTCGCGTGCATGCAGCGCGACTGTGCCCGGGCGCAGCGCGGCGGCGTCGAAGCGCGCCAAAAGCTCTTCCCGGTCGCGGCTCGCCGTGGCACCGGTCTTGTCGGCCATCGCCAGGCGCAGCAACACGGCGTCGCTGCGCGGCTCGTTCTTCAACAGCGCGCTTGCTTCTCGCGGGCGCTTTTGCGCCAGCAGGAAGTCGCTGTAGGCCAGCACGTCGTAGCCCGAGCGTTCAGCGGCCAATGCCTTTCGATAGGCCGCGTCGGCCGCGGCGGGGCGCCCGGCGAGCTCCTCGATCTGAGCCACCGTGGTCAAGAGCCACTGGCGTGTCGCGCCTTGGCGCCGATCCTGCACCGCCGGGCTTTGCAGCAGGCCCTGCAGCGCATCGCGCGCGGCCTGGTGCTCACCACGAAGGCCGGCGTTCTCGGCCAGGCAGGCGGTCGCGTAGAGGTTCTGCCGCAGGCGGACGAGCGAACGGCAGGCGGTGTCGGACTCCGCATACCGCCCCCGCACACGGAGGATCGTCGCGAGCGTGAGCCATCCCTGCGCATTGCCGGGCTGCTGGGCGAGGGCCATCTCGAGCGTGGCCTCTGCGCCGTCGAAGTCGTGAAGAAACTGGGCTACCGTCGCATGCATCACGAGGATGTCGTTCGGCGTCCGGGCCGAGACTGGAAGCCAGGCCTGCAGGGCACCCATGGCGTAGCCGGCATAGCGTGCGTCGCCCTGCGCACGTGCGAGTTCCAGGTAGCGTCTGGCAGCCTCGATGGCGGTCGCGGCATCGCGTGGGCGTGCGACCAGCTCGCGCCGAAGGCGGCGTTCTTCGCGAGACCAGCCGCCCACGGCGGGCAGCGTCTCGACGATTTCATTGTCTTGCAGCGGCACGCGCGGCGTCGCGCCTGACGGTTGGGCGAGCATCAGCATGAACGCCGCAGCGACCGAAGCCGCTGCGGCGCATGCCTTACTGCGTGGCGACAGGTTCCAGGACATCCGACACCGGCGGTGGATCGAATGCCGTCACGTCGGCCGGCTCGGAGGTGTCGAGCGCGGTCTGCACGATGGCCTTCATGTACGAGATGAAGGCGTCATAGGGCGACTGCTGCGGCTGCTGCGGCTGCTCCGGCATTTGCGGCGGTGGCGTGGTCGCGACCGGTGGAGGGAAGAAGCCCCCGCCGCAAATGCCGGAGCAGCCGCAGCAGCCGCAGCAGTCGCCCTATGACGCCTTCATCTCGTACATGAAAGCCATCGTGCAGAC
>SEGN01000088.1 GCA_004211245.1 Variovorax sp. | reverse complement strand
CTGCTGCTGTTCATGCTGGCGGTGCCGGTGTTCGGGTTCTTCGTGACGCCGCTGTCGGCGCGACTGTCCCGCAAGCACGAGTTCGAAGCCGACGCGTATGCGGTCGCTCAGACCAACGGTGCCGACCTGTCGGCGGCCTTGCTGAAGCTTTACAACGACAACGCCTCGACGCTCACGCCTGACCCGGTGTTCGTCCAGTTCTACTACTCTCATCCACCCGCGTCCGAGCGCCTTGCGCGCATGGCCGGGACCTGATGGATCCGCAAGGAGCGCACCGATGACCCCCAGCCAGAGCATGTTCAGACCGAAGGAATGGAAGGGCCAGCCCCGCCGTGCGCTGAGCGCCACCGAGATCGTGGCCAGCCTGGCGCGGCTTGACGGCTGGAAGCTGGCCGGCGACGGCGCCGACGTCGCCATCGAGAAGACCTACACCTTCGGCAACTACTTCGAGACCATCGCTTTCGTCAACGCGCTGGCCATGATCGCGCACCGCGAAGACCACCATCCGGATCTGTCGGTTCACTACAACCGCTGTGAGGTGCGCTTCAACACGCACGACGTCAAGGGCATTTCCGTCACGGATTTCGATTGCGCCGCGCAGGCCGACGCGCTGCTCGCCAATTGACGGAACAAGCCGGTGCCTAAACAACGCAGCGGCGTGCCGCACGCTACGGCCGCCCTGCACACCGGCATCGTGATCGCCAGCCATGGACGTCACTGCGTGGTGGAAGCGCCCGACGGCAAGCACGTGATCTGCCATCCGCGCGGCAAGAAGAGCCAGGCCGTGGTCGGTGACCGCGTGCGTTGGCAGGCCAGCGAGGACGAGGGCACCATCGAGAAGGTCGACGCGCGGCGCAACCTGTTCTACCGGCAGGATGAAATCCGGACCAAATCCTTCGCGGCCAATCTCGATCACGTGCTGATATTGGTCGCGGCCGATCCAGACTTTTCCGAGCACCAGCTCACGCGCGCCCTGATCGCGGCCGAGGCCGAGCGCATCGCACCGATCATCGCGCTCAACAAGAGCGACCTGATCGAACCTTTCGAACGGGCCTGGGCCAAGCTGGCGCCATACCGCCGCATGCACTATGGCGTGCTGCCGCTGTCACTGACGGCGTCGGGCGATGTCGACCGTGTTTCCCTGCTCAAGCTGCTCAGCGGCAAGACCACCCTGGTGCTCGGTCCCTCTGGCGCCGGCAAGAGCACGTTGATCAACCTGCTGGTGCCGGGCGCGCTGGCGCTCACCGGCGAGATTTCGAAGGCGCTGGCTTCGGGCAAGCACACCACCACGAGCACGAGCTGGTACTGGGTCGACAAGGCCGAACAGACCGCGCTGATCGATTCGCCCGGCTTCCAGGAATTCGGCCTGCACCACATCGAGCCGATGCAGCTGGCCAGCCTGATGCCGGACATCGCCGAGCACGCCTCGAACTGCAAGTTCTACAACTGCACTCACCTGCACGAACCAGGCTGCGGCGTCATGCCGCAGGTGGAGGCGGGCGATCGCCCGATCAGTGCGGCACGGTACAAAATCTACGGCGAACTGTTCGCCGAGCTCAGCCAGAGCCGCTATTCATGAAAGTACTGCTCTATTCGCACGCTTTCCATCCCTCCACAGGCGGCGTCGAAACCGTGTCGATGGCGCTGGCCGAAGGTTTCACCCGCCGTGGCATCGAGTGCAAGGTGGTCACGCGCACGCCGCGCGACCCCGCGCAGGAATTTCCTTTCGAGCTGATCGACAACCCGCGCACGGCCCAGATCCGCGCGCTGGTGCGCTGGGCCGACGTGATCCTTTTCAACGGGGCCAGTCTCGCGCTGCAGCCTTGGGTGCTGCTGTCGCGCAAGCCTTTCCTGTGGGTCCACGTCGGCTACCAGGCGGGGTGCATCGACGGTGCGGGCTGGCACGACAACCAGCGCACGCCGCTCACGCCCTGGGCCTCTTTTCTTCATCACTTCAAGCGCGACCCGTTGACCGGCCTGCGTGACGGCTTCAAGCTGCTGGTGCGCCGCATCGTGGCCACGCGGCTCGTGACCCGCAACATCGCCATCACGCAATGGATGGACAAGGCGCTGCCGCTGCCGCGCCAGGTCCAGATCTACAACCCGTTCCCGACGGAGCGCTTTGCGGCGATCGGCGATCCGGCCGATGCCGAGTTCGACTTCATGTTCCTAGGGCGCCTGGTGCCGGAAAAAGGCGTCGACACGCTGATCCGCGCCTTTGCAGAGGTTGTCCGGCGTCATCCGCAGCCGGTGCGCCTGCTCATCATCGGCGACGGGGACAGGCGCGGCGAACTCACGCAACTGGCGGCGGCCGAGGGGGTCGGCAGCTCGGTCGTGTTCGCCGGCCAGCACCGCGGCGACGCGCTCGCCCGGTGGGTGGCCAAGGGTCGCATCGCCGTGCTGCCTTCGATCTGGTACGAGGCCATGGGCGGCGTATCGGTCGAGCTGATGGCGGCCGGCCGAAGCCTGATCGTTTCCGCGCTCGGCGGCCTCGCCGAATGCATGGGCACCGCCGGACTGGTCTTTCCCAACGGGGACGCGGCGGCACTCGCCGCTTGCATGCTGCGGCTTCTGAACGATCGTGCCCTGTGTGCGCAGCAGGCTGCGCTCGCCCGTCCCCGCGCGGCCTGTTTTGCGCCGGAGCCTTTCATCGATCAGTACGTCGCGCTCCTCGAGCAGGTCACGCACCGGCGCTAAGTCGGGAGGATGGCTGCGAGCGCCTGCACCAACGCCTCGCATTGCGCGCGCGTCCCGATGCTGATGCGCAGGTACTGCGCAATGCGGGGCGCACGAAAGTGCCGTACCAACACCGCGCGCCCGCGCAACGCGACGGCCAGTTCGCCGGCGTCTTGCTGCGGGTGTCGCGCGAACAGGAAGTTCGCCTGCGAAGGCAGCACCTCGAAACCGAGATCTTCCAGGGCGAGCGCGAGGCCTTCACGCGTGTCGATCACGGTCCGGCAGTTATGGGCGAACCAGTCTTCGTCCTGCAGCGCGGCCACTGCGCCTGCGATCGCCGGTCGGCCCAGGGGATAGGAATTGAAGCTGTCCTTGGCGCGCGTCAGCGCCTCGACCAGGTGTGCCTGGCCGCAGGCAAAGCCGACACGCAAGCCGGCGAGCGCGCGTGATTTCGACAGCGTTTGCACCACCAGCAGGTTGGGATACTTCCCGATCAGCTGCAAAGCGCTGTCGCCGCCGAAGTCGACATAAGCCTCGTCCACCAGTACCACGCGGCGAGCGCAGGCCTGCAGCAACTGTTCGATCCGTGGCAGCGGCAGCCCGATGCCGGTGGGCGCGTTGGGATTGGCCAGCACGATGCCACCGCAGCCGATGGCGGCACGCGCGGCCAAGGCGTCGACATCGATGTGCAGGGTGGCGTCGACCGGCTGCAATTCGCAATCGATTTCGTAGCGTTGCGCGTAGACGCGGTAGAAGCTGTACGTCACATCCGGACAGAGCAACGGCTCCGGCTGGCGAAAAAATGCGAAGAACGCGTGGGCCAGAACTTCGTCCGAACCATTGCCCGCAAACACCTGGTCGACCCCGAGACCGTGCCGGCGCGCCACAGCCTCGCGCAGGGCCAGCGAATCCGGATCGGGATAGCGCTCGAGCCCGCTGGCCGCTGCCTCGCGAACCGCCGCCACCGCCAGCGGCGAAGGCGGGTACGGATTTTCGTTGGTATTGAGCTTGACGAGGTCGGCAATGCGCGGTTGCTCGCCCGGAACATAGGGCTCGATGGCCGCGAGCCGAGGGCTGCAAAAGCCCTGCATCGTCGATGCCGTCATGTCCTCAGCCGAGCAGGCGCGCGAGCGTGAGCAGCGCCAGGAGCACCATCCACATCACCACCGAACGCCACACCAGGCCGACCACGCTGCGCAGGTGCGCCGGCTCGGGTTCCCGACCCGGCGTACTGCCGCTCTCGGGGCCGCGCAGGCTGGCGAGCGACTCCCCGGCCTGCGCACGCGAAAGCGGATCGCTGGCCGGCACCGGGCGCAGAGTGCCACCGCCGAGCCGCACGTTCACCGCGCCCGATGTCGCGGCCAGGATCACCCCGTCATTCCCGTCGGGAAACCGCCTGGCGTCGTTGCGCCAGCAGTCGATCGCCTCCTCGAAGCTGCCCACCACGGCAAACCCGAGCGCCGTGATGCGCGCTGGCAACCAGTCGATGGCGGCCCAGGCGCTTGCGCCGGCGTGCTGTACCCAGGTGCTGGACGGCTGCACCGCTGCGCCGTCCTTGTGTGCCCAGTAGCGCGCGACGAACTCGCTCATGCGATAGAACACGGCACCGGCCGGTCCGAGGCCGAGGGCGGCCAGGATCGAGAACCAGGCCAGCACGCCGAACACATGGCGATGCGCCGCGATCACAGAATGCTCGATCACATGGCGCACGATCTCGCTGCGCGGCAGTTCGGCCGCCTCCACGCGCTGCCAGTGCGCGAGCAGCGAGCGCGCGAGCGGCTCATCGCCCTCGTCGAGCGCGTCGCGAATTCCGGTGAAATGGTGGCTGAACTGCCTGAACCCGAGCGTGGTGTACAGCACCGCAATGCTCCAGATCACGGCGAACGGCAGGCCCAGTGTCAGCACGAGCAGCCAGTGCACGCCGAGCGCGAGGACGGTTGGCACGCCGACCGCGAGGCCCCATGCGATCCAGCCATGGTGCTGCTTGCCGGCATCGAAGTTGCGGCTGATCCAGCGCGTCCATCCGAGCACGCCACCGTAGACCGGGTTGTGATATGCGAGCGGTCTCACCTGCTCGATCAGCAAAGCGCACAGGATGGCGAAGAAGCTCATCCGTCGATGATAGCCAGTGCCCCCGAGGCGCTCCTTCAGGCGATGAGGAAACGGTAGAGGTTGCGCAGCATGCCCGCGGTGGCACCCCAGACAAAACGCTCGTCGTCGCCGTCCTGGTAGGGCATCGAATACCACTCGCGCGATGCGCCCCCGGCGTCCCTGAGCGCATGGCGACGGTGATTGGCCGGGTTCATGAGGAAGGCCAGGGGCACTTCGAACGCGTCTGCCACCTCGCCCGAATTGAGCGTGAGCGAAAAACCCGGCTGCACCAGCGCCACCACCGGCGTCACGATGAACGACGTGATCGTGGTGTAGGTCGGCAAGCTTCCCAATACCTCGATGTACCGGGCCGAGAGCCCCACCTCTTCCCACGCCTCGCGCAAGGCAGCCGCGGCGATGTTGGCATCCTCCGGATCGACCCGCCCCCCCGGAAACGCCACTTGGCCCGAATGCGTGGTCATCTGCGACGCGCGCTCCGTCAACAGCACCGTCGGCTCGCCGCCGCGCATCACGATCGGTACCAGCACCGCGGCCTGCGCCGGCGCACGGTCCGAAATGCGCGGCTCGTGGCGCAGTTCGGGCGCCCATGGCGGTGGCGTGGCGAAACGCAGGCGCAAGGCTGCGGGCGTGAGGTCTGCGCGTTCAACAGCCGGCAAGCCGGTATCGACCGCGACCACGGGCACCTCGCGCGGGTCGTACGGCAGCAACGCCGCGGGTGCGACGGTGTTGATCGGTTCGACGACGGGGGTGGATCGCATGGGGATCGATGGACGAGGATAGAGTTCTTGCGGACCGGGAACGCCAGGGGGGAACCCGAAAACGCAAAAGCCGCCCGGATCGGCGGCTTTTTTCCAAGGTTCGCAGCGGTCCGATTACTGGGCGACCGCAGCCTTGGCGTTCGACTTGCCCGGCAGCTTTTCCTTGATGCGTGCCGAACGGCCGCTGCGCTCGCGCAGGTAGTACAGCTTGGCACGACGCACATCGCCACGGCGCTTGACTTCGATGCCGGCGATCAAGGGGCTGTAGGTCTGGAACGTGCGTTCCACGCCTTCGCCACTGGAAATCTTGCGGACGGTAAAGCCGCTGTTCAGGCCGCGATTGCGCTTGGCAATGACGACGCCTTCGTAGGCCTGCACGCGCTTGCGGGTGCCTTCGACGACGCTCACGCTGACGATGACCGTGTCACCGGGCATGAAGGCCGGGATCGTTTTGTTGAGCCGGGCGATTTCTTCCTGCTCGAGGGTTTCGATGAGGTTCATGGTTTCCTGCGTTCGATCATGGTCGCGCTGCACTAAAGGCGTCGTACCAGGCAGTGCCTGGAGCGGACGCGGCCGGCCAGAGGATCGGAGAGCCAAAGATTATAGCTTTTTTTTCAAAACAGCCTCGTCGGCCTTGTTCAGGCGGCCGGCTGCACGCGCGGCGTCGATGAGTTCCGGCCGGTGCGCGGCCGTGATGGCGAGGCGTTGGTCGCGCCGCCAGCGCTCGATCTGCGCATGGTGCCCCGACATCAACGCGGCCGGCACGCCTTCGCTCCGCCATTGCTCCGGCCGGGTGTAGTGCGGGCAATCGAGCAGGCCGTCGAGTGCGGGATTGAAACTGTCCTGGACGTGGCTGGCCTCGTCGCCCAGCACGCCGGGCTGCAGACGCGCCACCGCATCGAGCAGTGCCATTGCGGGAAGCTCGCCTCCCGACAAAACGAAGTCGCCGAGGCTGATCTGGTGGGTGACGCGGGCGTCGATGAAACGCTGGTCGATGCCCTCGTAGCGGCCGCAGACGAGCACGGCGCCGATGCTGGTCGCCCAGCCTTCCACCGCTGCGTGACGCAACACCTCGCCAACCGGAGAGAACAGCACCACCGGCGCCGCGTCGCGCCGCGCGGCCATCACCGCGTCAAGACAGCTGGACAACGGCTCGGCCATCATCACCATGCCCGGGCCGCCGCCGAACGGGCGATCGTCGACACGTTTGTAGTTGCCCGGCGCAAAGTCACGCGGGTTCCAAAGCTTCACTTCGACCTGGCCGGATTCGTAGGCACGCCGCGTCACCCCGCTTGCCAGAAACGGCGCAAAGAGCTCGGGGAACAGGGTGATGACGTCGAAGCGCATGGGCTTCCGGGCTCAGGCCTCAGTAGTCTGGCTGCCAGTCGACCGAGATGGTGCGGCCGGCCAGATCGACGCTGTCGACGAAAGCAGAGACAAAGGGGATCAGCCGCTCGACGGCGGCACCGGCCTCTTCGGCCGCCAGCACCAGCGTGGTCTGAGGACCGGCCGCAAGAAGTTCGCGCACCGCACCCAGGGCGACGCCCTCGCGATTGACGACGTTCAGCCCGATCAGGTCCACCCAGTAGTACTCGTCGGCACCCGCGCTCGGAAAGCTGGAGCGCGGCACGAACACGCGCGCCCCGCGCAACGCTTCGGCGGCGGTTCGGTCGGCTACCGCCTCGGCGCTTGCAACGACCCAGTCGGAATGGTCCTTCGCCTCCCGGATGGAAAGGCGGAAGACCCCTGCGGCTGCGCCCGGGGCCTGCAGGAACCAGCGTTTGGAGGAAAAAAGCGCCTCGGGACGGGCGCTGTGGGGCAGGACCTTGAACCAGCCCTTGATGCCCCAGGCATCCGCAATGCGTCCCACCTCGATCGCATCCGCCGGCAATTCGGCGGCTTCGAGCGTGGGCAGCATCGCTTGGCCGGCCGCTTAGGCCGCGGCCTTGGGCGCCGCGTCGGCGGCTTGCTTGATCAGGCGCATGACCGTCGGCGAGGCCTGTGCACCGACGCTCTTCCAGTAGGTCAGGCGGTCCTGAGCAATGCGGATGCTTTCTTCGTTTTCCTTGGCGATCGGGTTGTAGAAACCCAGGCGCTCGATGAAGCGGCCATCGCGGCGAACGCGTTTGTCCGACACGACGATGTTGAAGAACGGACGGCCCTTGGAGCCGCCGCGGGAGAGTCGAATGACGACCATGATTTATCCTTGGGGTGGTGGAATTTCTTCCAGCGTTGAGACACGCGCAATGACCACCCGGCCAGCGACACGCTGAAAAGCCTTCCATTATAGACCGCAACGGGGTTTCCCCCCTTTTTCCATCCATGATCACGATCCGCTCCAGTCTCGACACCGATGTCGAGGCGATTGCCGCCATCTATGCACACCATGTGCTGCATGGAACCGGCACCTTCGAAACCGAGCCACCGTCGGTGGCCGACATGGCAGCGCGCCGGGCCGACGTGCTGTCGAAGAATCTGCCTTACCTGGTGGCCGAGCGGGACGGCGCAGTGCTCGGGTTCGCGTATTGCAACTGGTTCAAGCCGCGTCCCGCCTACCGCTACTCGGCCGAAGACTCGATCTACCTGGCCGATGCGGCGCGCGGTCAGGGCCTGGGCGCCACGCTGCTGGCCGAGCTCTCGCGAGCGGCCGAAACGGCAGGCGTGCGCAAGCTCATCGCGGTGATCGGGGACTCCGCCAACGCCGGCTCGGTCGGCGTGCACCGGACCCAGGGGTTCACGCATGTCGGCGTACTGAAGGATTGCGGCTGGAAGTTCGGCCAGTGGCGCGACGTGGTGCTCATGGAAAAGGTCCTGGGCGAAGGCAGCACCACGGCGCCCGAATGAAAAACAAGACTGTTGCCGCCTGGCTGGCTTTCCTCGGCGGCCCGCTCGGCCTGCACCGTTTCTACCTTCGCGGATGGGGAGACATGCTCGGCTGGCTGCTGCCGATCCCCAGCGCGCTGGGGCTCTACGGCATCGAGCGCATCCGCATGTTCGGCGTCGACGACGCGTGGAGCTGGGCACTCGTGCCGCTGCTCGGCTTCACGATCGCGGGATGCGCCTTGACTGCCATCGTCTACGGCCTGATGACGCCGGAGAAGTGGAACGCGCGCTACAACAAGAACGCCGCGGCGGATGCGGCGCCGGGCCGGACGCAGTGGCTGACCATCGGCGCTGTGGTGCTGGCCCTGCTTTTCGGCAGCACGGTGCTGATGGCCAGCATCGTGTTCAGCTTCCAGCGCTACTTCGAGTACCAGGTCGAGGAAGGCCGCAAGATTTCCCAGTAGCCTGACGCCATGGGTCAGAACGCCTGCAGGCTGACCCAGTAGGCGATCGCCGCGACGAAGGCCGACGCGGGGATCGTGAAGATCCAGGCCCAGACGATCGTGCCCGCCACGCCCCAACGCACCGCACTGGCGCGCCGCGTGGCGCCGACGCCGACGATCGCACCGGTGATCGTGTGCGTGGTCGACACCGGGATGCCCAGCGCCGTGGCCAGGAACAGCGTGAGTGCCCCGCCGGTCTCGGCGCAGAAGCCGCCGACCGGCTTGAGTTTGGTGATGCGCTGACCCATGGTCTTGACGATGCGCCAGCCCCCGAACATCGTGCCGAGCGCGATGGCTGCATAGCAACTCACGATCGTCCACAGCGGCGGGCTGGCGTCGCCGGCCGCGGCGTAGCCGGTCGCGATCAGCAGCATCCAGATGATGCCGATGGTTTTCTGCGCATCGTTGCCGCCGTGGCCCAGGCTGTATGCACCGGCCGAGACCAGCTGCAGGCGCCGGAACCAACGGTCCACGCGCGAAGGCGTGGAGCGCCGGAAAGCCCACGCCACCACGATCATCATGACCGAGCCGAGCGTGAAACCCAGGAGCGGCGAAACGAAGATGAACGCCACCGTCTTCCAGATACCGGACGCGACCAGGCCCGACGTGCCGGCCTTGGCGATCACCGCGCCGACGATGCCTCCGATCAGCGCATGCGACGAGCTGCTGGGGATGCCGTAGTACCACGTCACGAGGTTCCACGTGATCGCACCGATCAGCGCACCGAACACGACGTGCACGTCCACCACGCCGGGGTGCGCAATGCCCTTGCCCACGGTCGCAGCCACGCTCAGATGGAAGATGAAAATCGCGATCAGGTTGAAGAAGGCCGCGAACACCACGGCCTGTCCCGGCTTGAGCACGCCGGTCGACACCACGGTGGCGATCGAGTTCGCCGCGTCGTGGAAGCCGTTCATGAAGTCGAATGCGATGGCCAGCGCCACCAGCAGCACCACCACCCAGAGGCTGACCTGTACCGCTGCCATCAGGAGTTCTCGAGGATGATGCCCTCGATGACGTTGGCCACGTCCTCGCATTTGTCGGTGATGGTTTCGAGCAGCTCATAGATGGCCTTGAGCTTGATGACCTCGCGCACGTCGGG
>SEGN01000087.1 GCA_004211245.1 Variovorax sp. | reverse complement strand
GCGCAGGCCACGCTGTCGCTGCAGGGGGAAGCCACGAGCGGCACGCGCAAGATCACGCTCGACACCCGTGCCAGCGGCGGCCTGGCGCGCGCCAACCAGTGGCAGGCGGCGCTCGCCAGCCTCCGGCTGCAGGCGCAGGACAGCACGATGCCCGGTCCGTGGACGCTGGAGCTCGGCCGTGCCGTGAGCGCGACGATTCGCACCGGCGCCGACCGGCTCGATGTCGAGGCCACGGCGGGCGGCGCCACATTGCGCGGCCCGGTGCCCGGCACGGTGCAGATCGACTGGCAACCGGTGCGCTTCAGCCAGGGTGGCGGCACGGCAGGCGGCAAGGTCTTCCGCGTCCAGTCCCAGGGCAAGCTCCAGGGCCTGCCGATGGCCTGGGCCGAGGCGCTGGGCAGCAGCAGCGCGCTCGCCGACCTGGGCGTGAGCGGCGACCTCATCTTCGACGGCGAGTGGGACATCGACGCCGGCGACACACTGCGCGCCCGCGCCCGGCTCGCGCGCCGCAGCGGCGACATCCGCGTGCAGGCCGGCGAGGCCGCGCTGGTGCGGCGCATCCGCAGCACGGGCACCGGCACCGCGAGCGAGATCACCACCGACAGCGCCGCCGGCCCTGGCACCAGCCCGAGCACGCCGGCCGGGCTGCGCCGTGCCGAACTCACCGTCGACGCGCAGGGCGACACCGTGCGCGCCCAACTCGCCTGGGACAGCGAACGCGCGGGCCAGATCGCCGCCGATGCCAGCACGCGCGTGCAGCAGCGCGCCGGCGGCTGGCAGTGGGCCGAGGATGCGCCGCTGGCCGGAAAAATCAAGGCCAGCCTGCCACAACTCGGCGTGTGGTCGATGCTCGCGCCGCCGGGTTGGCGCATCGCCGGCACGCTCGATGCCGACGCCACGCTGTCTGGCAGCCGCGCAGCGCCGCGCTGGAACGGCACACTGGGCGCGGACAAACTCGCGCTGCGGGCGCAGGTCGAAGGGCTGGACCTGCGCGATGGCCGGCTGCGCGCCAGCCTGACCGGCAACCAACTCCAGCTCACCGAGTTCACGCTCAAGGGCGGCCCGGGCAGCCGCACGCGCATCCCTGGTCAGAGCGGCAACCGCAGCACTGCGGCCAGCGAAGCGGCGAGCGACGGCGGCAGCCTGAGCGCGAGCGGCACGGTGAGCTGGGGGGCGTCGAGCCCGACCGCCTCCGGCATCCGCATGGCGATGCAGGCGCAGCTGCGCTCACTGCGGCTGCTGGTGCGCACCGACCGGCAGGTCACCGTGTCCGGCGACCTGCAGGCACGGCTGGAAGCCGGCCAGATCACCGTGCGCGGCAACCTCAAGACGGACCGCGCCGTCATCATCCTGCCCGACGAAACCGCGCCCAGTCTCGGCAGTGACGTGGTGGTGCGCTCGGCCGCCAAGGACCGGGAAGCTGCCGAAGCGGCCAGGGTCGCGCAGGCGAAGGCTGCGCGCGAAGAGGCGCGCCCGGCCGTGGCGCAGACCGCGAAGCCGCCGGACATCTCGGTAAACTTCGACCTGGGCGACGACTTCGCCGTGCAGGGGCGCGGCATCACGACGCGGCTCGAAGGCAAGCTCGACATCCGCAGCGCCGGGGTCGGCACGCCGCCGCGCATCACCGGCGAGGTCAAAACGGTCAAGGGCCAGTACCGCGCGTACGGCCAGCAGATGGACGTGGAAACCGGCGTCGCGCGCTTCAACGGCCCGTTCGACAATCCGGCGCTCGACATCCTGGCCATCCGCCCGAACATTTCGCAGCGCGCCGGCGTGCAGATCACCGGCACCGCGCAGTCGCCACGCGTGCGGCTGTATTCGGAGCCCGCGCTGTCGGACGCCGAAACGCTGTCGTGGGTGGTGCTGGGCCGCTCGTCGGCCACCAGCGGCGGCGAGGCGGTGCTGATGCAGCAGGCCGCGCTCGCCTTGCTCAGCGGCATCGGCAAGGGCGGCACCGGCGGCGGCCTGGCCAGCCGCTTCGGCCTCGACGAAATCGGCTTCAAGGGCCCTGGCAGCGGCGGCGACCTGAAGGGCTCGGCCATCACGCTCGGCAAGCGTCTCTCGCAGGATTTCTACGTGACCTACGAGCGCAGCCTGGCCGGCACGCTGGGCACGCTCTACATCTTCTACGACCTGACCAAGC
This sequence comes from Variovorax sp., assembly GCA_004211245.1. GTDB lineage: Bacteria > Pseudomonadota > Gammaproteobacteria > Burkholderiales > Burkholderiaceae_C > Variovorax. Next base: position 7,834 of record SEGN01000087.1, on the reverse strand, counting down.
GCCTCACGCTGCGCGGCCAGGCCGGCGTGCAAAGCGGCATCGACCTGATCTACACGGTGCAGTACGACTGACCGGTTACAGGCCCGGGTGGTAAAGTCGCCGCGCCCTCCTTTTCCGCCTTGCGTCCTCGTAGTTCAATGGATAGAACGGGGTCCTCCTAAGACTCAGATACAGGTTCGATTCCTGTCGAGGGCACCAACAAGGGTGTCGATTTCACACGGCGAGGTGAAAGCGCTGTCAAGATCAAAAGAGGTTGCGCGGCAGTGACGACGCTGCTCGAATACCGGCTTGTTCGAATTCCCGAGACCCTCAGAAGATGAAGCGAGAAGACAGCGAGGCCTTCGCAAATTTTGTCGTGTCCATGAAAGCCGAGGGCCTGCGCCCGGCCCTGGCCGGCTTGTTGAAGCGCACGGACTACCGGTTCATCGGGATCTGGCGCTTCAAGGACGGAAAGGCCAACGCGGCGGCGCACTACGACAGGGAGAATCCCGATGTGACGACGGCCACGGAGGTCCCGGAAAACGCCACCTATTGTTGCTACGTGCGCGAAACGGGCCAGCCGTTCAAGACACCGAACGCGCTGGTGGATGAGCGGGCCGCGGAGCATCCTGCGCGATCGACCGTGCTGACCTATTGCGGTGTGCCCATCATGGACAGCAGCGGCGTCATTCTCGGCACGCTGTGTCACTACGACTTCGTCCCGCGCGACCCCGAGCAGATCAGCCTCGAGCTGATGTTGAGCGTCTCCAGCTATCTTGCGCTCGGCGGGCATGTTCCACCGTACCCGTCCTGATCCGACGGGAAACTCGGCCGGATCAGGCTGAACGCCCACTTTCGCTCAACGCCCGATCAGACGCTGCCGGCTTCTTGTTTGGCGTTTGTCAGATGCTTCATGGAGGCGCGCTGATCCGAGAGCGCGTGGTTCACCTCGACCATCTTCTCGGCGGTTTCGATCAGCTTCGTCTCAAGCGCTGCCGTCCGCTCCACGGCGTCGGCCGCATCACCCTTGCCGACCAATTTGGCAACCTCTTGCGTCAGGACCGCGTGGACCACGCCGAGCTCGTCGGCAACGCCTTGCACAGCGTTCGTCGCCTCCTGGTTCTTGGCGAGCGCCTCCGCCAAGCCATCGGTACCTGTACGGGGATGATCGAAGGGCTTGGCTGTCATGGGCCATTGTAAGTCTGACGGCGGGTGAATCGAGCGAAAGCCTTACGTGGCGTGTTGGCCCCGTGCGTAGAGTGCGGGAACACGATCAATCCACCGGGAGACTTGGCCATGGCCATCAAGACGATCCTGGTAGAGGACAACGCGCAAATCCGATCCCAACTGATTCCGACGATGCAGGAAATGGCCTGGATCGACGTTGTCGCCATAGCAGAAACGCAGGCTGACGCAATCCGTGCGGCACAACAGCATGACGACTGGCAGTTGATGGTCATCGACCTGTTCCTGCGCGAGGGCTCCGGACTTGGCGTGCTCCGGCAGCTGACAGGACGACGGCCTGGTCAGGTGGCGCTCGTTTTGACCAACTACCCCACGAGCGATGTTCGGCGTCGCTGCATGGAGTGCGAGGCCGACGGCTTCTTTGACAAGTCCATTGAGCTGGATGCGTTTTTCGAGCGGTGTCTGACGCTGCCCGGCGGCCGGTTTCCAGGCCGATCCTAGCGATTTTGCAGCGAACGGCATGTTGGCCTGCAAGCAGACCGAATGCAAAGCGGCGATATTTCGTTGCAGGAGCGCACAGACGATGTGATGAAAGTCCAGGAACCCGCAATCAGTGATGCCATCTTGAGGCAAGCCTTCGACGCTTCGCCAGCGTTCCTGCATGTGTTGAGGGGCCCTGACTTTGTTTTCGAGTATGCGAACAGCGCCTATTACACGCTTGTCGGTCGGCGGGATCTGATTGGACGACCCGCATTCGAAGCGATGCCCGAGGCGGCCGGGAACTACCCTGCACTGATCGCGCGCGTCATGGAGACGCACGAGCCATTTCATGGCTACGAGCTTCCCGTCATGCTCGCGCGGACCGAGGATCAGGCACCGGAAGAACGCCTGATCGATCTCGTCTACATACCGTTGCTGGAACCGGACGGCACCTGCATCCGCGTCCTGGGCCACGGAACGGATGTCACGGAGAGTGTTCTTCAACGCCGACGCGCTGAGGATGCAGAGCGTGCTTCCTATCGGCGCCTCACCGATGCCTTGGCAGCCGGAAGAATGATCGCCTGGGAGTGGGATCCGGACAGCGATGTGGTGGCGAGCCGCGGGGCCTGGCCGGAACTCTTCAATCGATCGGAGCCGTTGTTCGCCACAGGCAAGAAATCGATGGAGTTTCTGCATCCCGACGATCGGGCAGAACGGGTGCTCAAGATGCAAGCCGCTGCAGCTTCCGACATGTCCTGGAACATGCAATACCGTTCGCTTCATCCCGACGGCGGTTTCGTGTGGCTCGAAGAGCGTGCCACGTCGCGTCGCGATGCACTGACGGGTTCTCAGGTTGTTACGGGGCTGGTGTGGGACATCACCGATCGAAAGAAGATCGAGGAAGAACTCCAGCTGGCGGACAGAAGGAAGAACGACTTTCTGGCCACTCTGGCGCACGAACTGCGCAACCCCCTGGCGCCCATCCGAAGCGGGCTGCAGATCCTGAAGGTATTGGTGACCGATGACGAACGCGTCAACAAGACGCGGGCGATCATGGAGCGCCAGATGAATCACCTGGTCCGGCTGATCGACGACCTCATGGAGGTCAGCCGCATCAGTCGCGGAAAGATTGTGCTGCGGCCCGTGCGTCTTCCGTTGGGATCGGTGCTGTCGACCGCGGTCGAGGCTGCGTGGCCGTCGATGGAAGCAAAGGGGCTCCAACTGCATCAAGTTCTTGAAGAAACCTTGGCAGTGGACGGCGACAAGGACAGGTTGACGCAGGTCTTCGCCAATCTTCTGGGCAATGCGGTGAAGTTCAGTCCGGCAAGTTCGACGCTGGAGTTGAGGATGTACCGGGAAGGGCAACAAGCTGTCGTCGTGGTTCGCGACGAAGGTCAGGGAATCGATGCAGCTTCGCTTGAAACCGTCTTCGATCTCTATGCTCAGGGCCCGTCACATCAGATGAGCGGAAGCCTGGGCATCGGTCTGGCGCTGGTCAAGCAGCTCGTGGAACTGCACCGGGGCACGATCACGGCCGAGAGTGCCGGCAAGGACTTGGGGAGCTCCTTTACCGTTCGTCTGCCCCTGGCCGCAGCGGACGTGAACGCGCCCGACCACAGCGCGGAACATGCACCCGTTCCGGCAGCCGTCCCGGACCGTGGACGGGTCCTGGTGGTCGATGACAATCAGGATGCAGCCGACACGCTCGTCACTTGCCTCGCGCTCGAAGGGTACGAGGTCGACGTGGCGTATGGCGGCAATGCCGGAATCGAGGCTTTCGAAAGAAAGCTCCCGGGTCTGGTCCTGCTCGACATCGGAATGCCCGAGATCGACGGCTACGAAGTCGCACGTCGAATACGGCAGTCCGAGCGTGGAAATGCCACCAGACTCATTGCGCTGACGGGATGGGGGCAACCTGAGGACAAGGCGAGAATACTGGCGGCCGGATTCGACGCCCATCTGACCAAGCCGGTCGATCTCGCAGCGCTTGCCGGCGCGATGCGCACGCTGTGGCCGTCATCGACGAATCGCGTCTGAAACCCGCCACCGGGTTGATCGGGCTGAACGCATAACCCCCCGGTTCGATCACGGCTTCCTTTTCCTGACGGAGCCTTTTTTTTGCAGCATCTGGGCGTTGGCCTTCGCGATCTTGGCCGGCTGAGCCCGCTTCATCGGTTTGGGCGCTGTGCATCGCACCGTGGTGCAAAGCAATTGGGCCTCAGGGTCGTATTCGTAGGCAATCGGCGGTGGCAGCGCGGGCATGGCTCAGCTGTTGTTGCCGGACTTCTGCAGATAGTCTCGCACCGCCTCCGCACCGGTCCCCGCCGCGTGCACGGCCTCCCTGAGCTGGGCCTCGGTGCACCCCAGTGATTCGCACCATGACCTGACTTCGTGCGGCTCTTCGAGCGAGATCAATTTTCGATCGAGGCCAGTCTTCTTCGGATCGTCTGCCATTTGGATATCTCCAGTGCGTTGAGCGGCTGGGCCGCACGCTCGGCAACTGCCAGCGCCTGGACATGCTCGACCGTGCCGGAGCACTTGCGCATGGTGCTACTTCTCGTTGCTGTGACAGAGATTGCCGACAGCGGCGATGGTCAGGCGGGCGCCCCGGCGTCCGGCGTGCCCGCTCACCCCAGCCGCTCGGCCACCTCGGCCCGGCTCATTCCCCGCACCGCCACCAACGCGTCCAGCTGCTTCTTGCCGGGACGGCTCTTGCCCTGCTCCCAGTTGTAGATCGTCTGGCTCGACACGCCGGCCAGCGTGCCGTAGGCTGCCGCAGAGAGCCCGAGCTTGGTGCGGTGCGCGGCCAGGCGGGTTGCGCTGAAGCGGCGTGGCGTTCCTTCTTCTGCGCCTTCGGACGCGGACGCCGGCGCCGCGGCAGACGGGCGCGCCTTCGCGGCGCGGCGCAGCTCCTTCTGCAACTGATCGACCTGCCGCCGCAAGGCAGCGATGGCGCCGCGATGCTGCACCGACGCTTTTTTGAGGGTTTCGATCTCGGCGCGCACTTCCTTGCGGGCGACGCGGGAGATTTCGGCTTTCAGGATGGAGGCGATGTTGGGCATCCCGCGATTTTGCCGGAGTGCCTGCACGCGCACGACGCCGCGCCGATTCACGGACACAATCCAACCCATGAAGACCTCTGAACTCAAAGGTGCGCTGCTCGACTACTGGGTCGCCAAGGCCGAGGGCATGGATCCGCAGGTCGAGTGGCTGATGCCGACCTGGAACTTCACCTGGCGCGCGACCACGCCGCGCGGCACCTTCACCTCGTCGGGAACCCGTTTTTCCAGCGACTGGGCCATTGGCGGCCCGATCATCGAGCGCGAGAGCATCAGCATCACGCCGTCCAGCTCCGGCTGGAGCGCGCTGTGGCCCGAGCGCCGCAACGAGGCCGAAGGCCCCACACCGCTGATCGCGGCGATGCGCGCCTTCGTGGCGTCCAAGTTCGGCGAAGACGTGGTGGACGCGTCGACGCCGCTGGTGGAAGAAATCCGGAAGGCCTGATGGCCAGGTCGGCGTGCATGAAAAAAATCCTTGCTCTCTACTCCGTCGTTCATGCCGTGATGGCCCTGCTCTTCGCCGGCGCGGCATTGATGTTGACCGTGATCGCGGCGCGAACGGCATGGGCGGCATTCACGGCCGACCTCGATCGCTCCTCGGCCGCAGCGATCATCGAAGCGCTGGGAACGCTGGCGTCCGCGGTCGTTGCGCTGCAGATCTCCCAGACCATCGCGGAGGAGGAAGTGGTGCGGGACGCCCACATCAGCGGGCCGACGCGCGTGCGCCGCTTCCTGTCGCGGTTCCTGACGGTGCTGGTGGTGGCCCTCGCGGTCGAAGCGCTGGTCGCCACTTTCAAGGCACAGAAAGAGCCGGTCGAGCTTCTCTACGCGGCCGCCCTGGTGGGCGGGGTCGGCTTGCTGCTGGCCGGCTGGGGCGCGTTCGTTCGCTTCAACACCGAGGCCGAGAAACTTGAACCGGAGGCGATGGCCGAAGCCAAGGGCGAGGATGCCAAGCTCGGCGCCGACCCGAGCGGCGCACCGCCCAGCGACGACCGCGCCTGATCGATCCGCTCCGCCAGGTATTCCGCGTCGCGCGCCACGCCCGAAAAACGTCCTGAACCCCAGGTGTGCAGCCAGGGTAGGCCGAGAAAGTACAGGCCGGGTTCGCGCGTCACGCCGCGCAGGTGCACCGGGTCGCCGCGGCCGTTGAAGACCGGCGCGTCGACCCAGGCGAAATCCGGCAGGAAGCCGATGCACCACACCACGCTCGTGATGCCCGAGGCGCGCAGGCTCAGTGTGGTGCGTTCTTCCCTCGGCACCCACACCGGCTCGTACGCGCCCCCGGCGGGTGCGTCGATGTCGTTGGCGGCGATGTACTTGTCGATCGATGCGTTGATGCCATTGAAGATCCGGTCGGCATGGTCCAGGTGCTCGCGCAGGTTGGGCTGGAACTGCAACGCGTCGCCTTCCAAGCCGGTCAAGAGACCGTACAGTTCCATGCCTTCGAGCGCGAAGCGGCGCAGGTCGATGTCGCGCCCGCCGTCGCGGCCGGTCACGTAGTGGTTGGTGTTGTCGCGCACGCCCTCGCGCAGCGGATGCGCGGTGACCGGCATCTCGTAGTAGTTCATGTCGGCCAGCCAGTCGACCACGTCCTTGCCGCGGTAGAAGCGCGCGCAACGCGGCGCGTTGCCGGTGGCCAGGAAGACCTTGCGCCCGGCCAGATGCAGGTCCTCCGCGATCTGCGCACCCGACTGGCCGCAGCCCACCACCAGCACCGCACCCTCGGGCAGTTGCGCCGGGTTGCGGTACTGCGCCGAGTGGTATTGCACGATCGTCGGCGGCAGCCTTTCGGCCATGCGCGGCACCACCGGTTTGTGATAGCCACCCGACGCCACCACGACCTGGCCGGCCGTGAAGCGACCGGCGCTGGTGTCGACGGTGAAGCGCCCGGCCTCGCCGGTGCGCGACACCTTCTCAACCGTGACACCCTCGATGGCCGGCGCCTGCACCTGCTCCACGAAGCCGGCCAGCCAGGCGTTGATCTCGTCCTTGACCATGAAGCCGTGCGGATCGCTGCCGGTGTACGACCAGCCCGGCAGGTTGCATTGCCAGTTCGGCGTGACGAGACAGAACGAATCCCAGCGCTGGGTGCGCCATGAATGCACCAGCGTGCGCTTCTCGATCACCAGATGGTCGATGCCGCGCTGTTGCAGGCAGTGGCTGAGCGACAGGCCGGACTGGCCGCCGCCGATGACGATGACGCTGTAGTGGGTGGTGGTTGACATGGGAAGCCTCGAAAAGCAGAACAATGGGATCAGTCGAACGCGGTCACCGTGACCAGCGCATCCGCCCGGCCATCGAAGCGGCTTGCGATGTGCTCGATCTCGGCGAGCTGGCCGAGCGCCTGCGAACACGCAAAGCCGTACTTCGCGCGCACCCGCTCGGAAGCCATGCCGAGCGCGTCGCGCGTGCGCTGCAGGAAATCGGGCAGCGCGTAGCTGGCACCGGGCGTGAGGTAGTCGGCCACGACGAGCGATGGTGAGTAGCAGCGCGTCTCGCTCTGGTCGGGCCAGCGGACGTGGAAATGCATGACGGGCATGGCGCTTGTCCTTCGGTGGTCGGTCGATGGTCAGCAGGCAGAAGCGGCCTGGGCGTGCCGTGCCGGAGCCAGGCCCTTGCGGTAGAGCGACGCATGCCGTTCGGCGCTCGCAGCCCAGCTGAAGCGAAGGGCCAGCCGCGCGGCCGAGCGTGCCACGCGCGCCGGGTCGAAATGCAGCACCGCGCGCTCGAGCGCTTCGGCAATCGAGGCGGCGCGTTCCGGGTCGGCCCATTCGCAGTCGCCCTCCTCCAGGTATTCGGTGAATGGCGGAATGCGCGACACCACCACCGGGGCGCCGCTGGCCAGCGCCTCGAGCACCACGAGGCCGAAGCCTTCGTTGAGCGACGGCATCGCGACCGCATCGGCCAGCCGGTAGAGGCCGGGCATGTCGGCATCCGCCAGCGGGCCGGTCAGCAGCAATGGCGCATCCGGGCCGATCGCGATGCCGCTGGCTTGCGCGAATGCCTTGAACTCGCGCGTGTAGCGGGCATGGTCGAGCAGGCTGGCGCCGCCGGCGATCACAAGCTGCACCTCGGGGCGCCGCGCGCGCAGCAGCACGAAGGCCTGAAGCAGTCGCAGCGTGTTCTTGCGC
>SEGN01000464.1 GCA_004211245.1 Variovorax sp. | reverse complement strand
TCGAGATCAACCGGAGCTACCGCAACGAGGGCATCTCGGTGCGGCACAACCCCGAGTTCACGATGATGGAGTTCTACGCGGCCTACTGGAACTACCAGGACCTGATGGACTTCACCGAGATGATCATCCGCACGATCGCGAAGAAGACGGTCGGCAGCGAACAACTCACCTACCAGGGCAAGGCGGTCGACCTGAGCCAGCCTTTCGAGCGGCTCACGATCCGGGAAGCGATCCTGAAGCACACCGATGCGGACGCCAACGTCGACGACGCGGCCTGGCTCGTCAACGCGCTGCGCAAGCTCGGCTTGAGCGAAGAGAAGGACAAGCTGTCGCAACGCAGCCTCGCGAGCCTGCAGGTGATGTATTTCGAGGAGACGGTCGAAGAGAAGCTCTGGCAGCCGACCTTCATCATGGAGCATCCGACCGAGATTTCGCCGCTGGCGCGTGCCAACGACGACCGGCCCGAAGTGACGGAACGGTTCGAGCTCTACATCACCGGCCGCGAATTCGGCAATGGCTTCAGCGAGCTGAACGACGCGGAGGACCAGGCCGCGCGCTTCAACGCGCAGGTCGCGGCCAAGGATTCGGGCGACGACGAAGCCATGTTCTACGACCACGACTTCGTGCGCGCACTCGAGTACGGCATGCCACCCACCGGCGGCTGCGGCATCGGCATCGACCGCTTCATGATGCTGTTGACCGATTCGCCCAGCATCCGGGACGTGATCCTCTTTCCCGCGCTGCGACGGGAATCGTGAGCCGCGCCAAGGCCTCCACGGCCGCGGCGATCGGGATCGACTTCGGCACCTCCAACTCGGCCATCGCCTCGGCCGTGGATGGCGGGCTCGCCCGCCTGCTGCCGCTCGAAGGCGCGGCGACCGCCATGCCGACCGCGCTCTTCTTCAACGCCGAGGACCGCAGCACGCACTTCGGCCGCGAGGCCGTCGCGTTGTACCTGGCCGGCGTCGAAGGCCGCCTGATGCGCTCGCTCAAGAGCCTGCTCGGCAGCTCGCTGATGCAGGAGCAGACCGAGGTGTACGACGGCCTGCTGAGCTTCGAGGACATCATCGCGCGCTATCTCCACGAGCTGGCAACGCGCGCCGAGGCGGAACTCGGCCAGCGCCCCGAGCGCGCCGTGATCGGCCGGCCGGTGCACTTTGTCGACGACGACAGCAAGCGCGACCAGCGCGCCGAAGAGAGCCTGCGCCAGGCCGCCCGTGCAGCAGGCTTCAGGGAGGTCGGCTTCCAGCTCGAACCGATCGCGGCTGCCTTCGACTACGAACAGCGTGTGACGCGCGAATCGCTGATCCTCATCGCCGACATCGGCGGCGGCACCTCCGACTTCACCGTGGTGCGCGTCGGCCCCGATCGCATCGCACGGCCGGACCGGGAGGACGATGTGCTCGCCACCACCGGCGTGCACATCGGGGGCACCGATTTCGACCAGCGCCTGAACCTCGAGCGGGTGATGCCGGCCTTCGGCTTCCGGCATCTCGGCCCACAGGGCCGCGAGGTGCCGAGCACGGTGTTCTTCGAGCTGTCGACCTGGCACCTGATCCACTGGCAGCAAACGCCGAGGGCCATCCGCCAGACGCAGCAATTGCGCGGCAACTACAGCGACACACGCCTGCACGACCGGCTCATGAAAGTGCTGAAGCAAGGCGACGGCCACCGCATCGCAAGCGCGGTGGAACAAGCGAAGATCGATGCCTCGGTGCAGGACGCCGAGATGCGGATCGATCTCGACAGCGCGCAAGCCGGTCTTTCGACCACGCTCACGCCGCTCGACATGCAGCAGCAACTGGCCGCGCTGCTCGAAACCGTGATGGCCTGCGCCCACGCCTGCGTGCAGCGCGCGGGCCTGCGCAGTGGCGACCTCGATGCGATCTACCTGACTGGCGGCTCCTCCGCGCTGCGGCCGTTCCAGCAGGCCCTGCGCCGCAGCTTTGCCGGCGTGCCGCTGGTCGAAGGCGACTTGTTCGGCGGCGTTGCGGCCGGGCTCGCCTATGCGGCGCGCAGCGCGCGGTGACGGCCATGAAATACCTTTCCGGCTATCCACCGGCGCTGCTGGCACAGGTGCAGCAACAGCTGCAGTCGGAAGCCGGCCTGGCCGGCCCGTTGCGCCAGCGCTACCCGGCAGCGCACGAGATTCGCACCGACCGCGCGCTGTACGACTACGTG
>SEGN01000463.1 GCA_004211245.1 Variovorax sp. | reverse complement strand
GGCGTGCAAGGCGAGATCGCAGTCTGCGGACCCACCGTGTTTCTCGGCTACTGGGATCCGCAAAAGCTGGCGCCCTTCAAGCCCGCCGACGACTGGCACCGCACCGGTGACCTCGGGCACCTGGATGAAGAGGGCTGGCTGTGGTTCGCAGGGCGCACCGCGCACAAGCAACTCATCAAAACCGGTGGTGAGAACGTGTATCCCGCCGAAGTCGAGCAGGTGCTGCTGGAGCATCCGGCAGTGGAAGAGGCCTTTGTTTTCGGCCGGCCCGACGCGCGCTGGGGCGAGGCAGTGCATGCCGCCTGTGCACTCAGGCCGGGCGAAACGGTGACGGAACCCGAGTTGATCGGGCATGTGGAACAGCGTTTGGCCCGCTACAAGCGGCCCCAGTCCATCACCTTCTCGGTCGGACCGCTCGACCGGCGCCACCCGCGGGACTGACAAGCGGCCTGCTCACCGGCTGCGCGGCAGCCCCTTCGCCCCGCCTGGCCCCGTGGAGGCGCGAACCACCAGCTCGGGCCGCAGCACCACCGTGGAGGCGGACAACGCCCGCCCTTCGATCTCGTCGAACAGCATCTCGGCGGCGCGCCACCCGAGTTCGCGATGGGGAAGCCGGATGGTGGTGAGCGGGGGGTCGACCATGTCGACCAGCGGCATGTCGTTGTGGCCGGTCACGGAGATGTCCTCGGGCACCCGCAATCCGGCCACGCGCAGCACGTCGTAGGCGCCCAGCGCGACCAGGTCGTTGCAGCACACGACGGCCTCGGGCGGCGGGCCGCTCGCCAGCAGGGAACGCATGGCCTGGGCGCCGCTCTCGCGGGTGTAGGCCTCGCAGGCGACCACCTGCGGGGCGGCCAGGCCGTGATCCTGCATGGCCTGCTCGACGCCCTGACGGCGGCCCACCCCGGTGGGCACATTCTGCGGGCCGGCCAGGTGTGCGATGCGGCGGTGGCCCAGCGCCACAAGGTGGTCGACGGCGAGCTTCATTGCGAGCCGGTCATCGCTGACCACCGCGGGCAACCGGCCGCTCTCGTCCGCGCGGTTGACCATCACCGCATGCATGCCGTTGGCGCGGATGAAGTCGATCAGCGGATCGTCGCGCATGGCGATGGCCATGACCAGGCCGTCGATCTGCTGCGCCTGCATGCGCGCAAGGATCGGCTGGGCGAGCTGGGGGTCGCCCACGTTGGCGACGAACACGAAGTAGCCGCGTGCGGCAGCACTGGCCTCGATGCCTTGGAGGATCGGGGGAAACACCGGATTGGTGATGTCCGGCACCAGCACGCCGATCGTGTGCGTGCGTCCCGTGCGCAGCGCGGCGGCAGCGCGGTTCGGGCGGTAGCCCAGTCGCGTTGCCGCGGCTTCCACGGACTTCAGGACCTCCTCGCTGATCAGCCCGCGCCGGGCCGGGTTCAATGCGCGGGACACGGTCGACACGTGCACGCCCGCCGCCCTCGCGACGTCGCGAATGGTCACGGTGCCGGAAGTAAGCGCGTCTTTCATGCAAACGTTTGGCTTCGATTGTCGGGGCAAAAGACCATGATCTTCCTGTGGTTCGGCGTTTACCCGAATTCTACCTTGCGCCCATTACCGTGAATAATATGCAAACGTTTGCATTTGTCCACCGTGAACTGCGACTTGCCATGAACATCGTCACCACCCCCGCCTCCGTGCTCGACATCGCGCTCGACGCCATGACACGCACACCCGACCCGCGTCTGCGCGAGGTGATGGCGTCACTCACACGCCACCTGCATGCGTTCGTACAGGAGGTTCGGCTGAACGAGGACGAATTCGAGCGTGCGCTCGAATTCATCGTTGCCATTGGCCAGGCCACCGGCGAGAAGAAGAACGAGGTCGTTCTGGCGGCAGACATCCTGGGCGTATCGACGCTGGTGGCACTGCAGAACAACCAGGATCCGCAGGGCGAATCGCCAGCCGCCCTGCTCGGCCCGTTCTGGCGCGCCAATGCACCGGACTGCCAGTGCGGCGACTCGATCGCGCGATCGGGAACGCCGGGCGTTCCGCTCGAGGTGTCCGGGGTGGTGCGCGACCTGCAGGGCCGGCCGCTGGCGGACGCGATGGTGGACGTGTGGCAGGCCTCGCCGGTCGGCCTCTACGAGAACCAGGATCCGTCACAGGAGGACATGAACCTGCGCGGCCGCTTCCGTACCGACGCCGATGGCCG
>SEGN01000462.1 GCA_004211245.1 Variovorax sp. | reverse complement strand
CGGCGTTTCCATGGAGATCGGCTCTTTCGCGATCTTCATGATCTTGCGGATCTTGTCTTCCGGGATCTCCATCTTCGCGGCCAGGATGCCGGCGTCGGGCTCGAAGCCGAACTCCTGCAGATGCTGGCGCGAGATGCGGTTCATCTTGTTGATCGTCTCGATCATGTGGACCGGGATGCGGATGGTGCGCGCCTGGTCGGCGATCGAGCGGGTGATGGCCTGACGGATCCACCACGTGGCGTACGTCGAGAACTTGTAGCCGCGTCGGTATTCGAACTTGTCGACCGCCTTCATCAGGCCGATGTTGCCTTCCTGGATCAGGTCGAGGAATTGCAGGCCGCGGTTGGTGTACTTCTTGGCGATGGAAATCACGAGACGCAGGTTGGCCTCGATCATTTCCTTCTTGGCCGCGCGCGACGAGTACTCGCCTTCGTTCATGCGCTTGTTGATGTCTTTCAGCTGCGGCAGCGGCACCACCACGCGGGCCTGAATGTCGGCCAGCTTCTGCTGCAGTTCCTGCACCGGCGGGATGTTGCGCGCCAGCACCGTGCTCCAGGGCTTGCCGGCAGCAGCCTGCTTCTCGACCCATTTCTGGTTCAGCAGGTGCGACGCGATGCGGTTGCCGGCCTTGTCGTAGCCGCTGAAGTCGCGGATGAAGTCTTCCTGCGGGAAGCCGCACTTGTCCACGATGATGCGGCGCAGTTCGCGTTCCTTCTTGCGAACGTCGTCCACCTGGGTGCGAACCATGTCGCACAGCTTCTCGATGGTCTTGGCGGTAAAGCGGATGGTCATGAGCTCTTCGCTCAGGGCCGTCTGCGCCTTGGCGTATGCGGGCGTGCCGTAGCCTTCCTTTTCGTAGATCTTGTGGATCTTCTCGAACATCTGGGCCATGCGGTCGAAGCGTTCGAGCGCGTCGCGCTTGAGTTCCTCGAGCTTCTTGGTCAGCGCCTTCGAGCCGCCGTTGCCGTCGTCGTCGTCTTCGGCATCGAATTCGTCGAAGTCTTCTTCGGCCACGTAGTCGTCGGCCTCGTTCGGGTTGGAGAAGCCGTCGACGATGGTCGAGATGACGACCTTGCCCTCGCGGATCTCGTTGCCGAGACGCAGGATTTCGGCAATCGTGGCCGGCGAGGCGGAGATCGCTTCCATCATGGCCATCAGGCCGCCTTCGATGCGCTTGGCGATTTCGATTTCGCCTTCGCGCGTCAGCAGTTCGACCGTCCCCATTTCGCGCATGTACATGCGGACCGGGTCGGTGGTGCGGCCGAACTCGCTGTCGACGGTGGACAGCGCGGCTTCGGCTTCTTCCTCGGCTTCCTCGACGGTCGCGGCGGTGGGGGCCGTGTTGTTCAACAGCAGGGTTTCGGCGTCGGGCGTCTGCTCGTACACCGCCACGCCGAGGTCGTTCAGCATCGTGACCACGACTTCCATGGTCTCGGCGTCGACCAGCTTGTCGGGCAAGTGGTCGGAAATTTCGCCCTGCGTGAGATAGCCGCGGGTCTTGCCGAGCGTGATGAGCGTCTTCAGGCGCTGGCGGCGCTTGGCCATGTCTTCCTCGGACAGGACGGTTTCGTCCAGACCGAATTCCTTCATCAAGGCGCGTTCCTTCGCCTTGCTGATCTTCATGCGCAGCGGCTTGACCTTTTCTTCGGTCGAGGCGGCGACCGGCTCCCCGACCAGGTCGTCCTCGATGTCCGACATGTCGATGTCGCTCGACGGTGCGTCGTTGCCGGCCTTGGGCTTGCGGCCGCGCTTGGCGCCGGTGGCGGGTGCGGCGCCGGCCGTGGCGGCCTTGGGCGGGCGGCCGACCTTGCGGGGTGCAGCGGGTGCGGCGGCGACCGCGGTGGCGGCGGGCTTCTTCAGTTCAGCGGTGGCAGGCGATTTCGTGGTCACAGTTTTGGCTTTCGTCGCCACGGCCGCCTTGGGGGCGGGCGCGGCCTTCAACGGCTTCGCCGCGACGGTTTTGGTGGCAGACACGGCAGGCTTCTTTGAACTGGGCATACGACCTCGTGGAACAAGAATGAAACAAGCGGAATCACGGACGCCAGAGACTGGCGTCATCTACCAGCGCAAATAACCGGCGCAGGCATGCAGTTACGGAGAGAAAATTTCTCCAACGGCAAGATGTCGGGCGAACATTTGGTGTGCAGTCCTTGCGGTGTATTGACCCGTTTCCCGTGGGGAAGTGCATTGCGC
>SEGN01000461.1 GCA_004211245.1 Variovorax sp. | reverse complement strand
CTGCCGTCGGTGACGCGGCCCTTGAACTGGAAGCCGGTGCGCTGCGACGCGTCGCAGATGACATGGGAGCAGTCGATGCCTTCGGCCTTCATGCTCGCGATCAGCGAGCGGCCCATCGAGTCGGTGCCGAGCCGGCTGGCCCAGCCGACCTTGAGGCCGAGCCGCGACAGGCCGATCGCCACATTGGTTTCGGCGCCTGCCGTGCGCTTGAAGAAGGACTGCGCGTTCTCGATCGGGCCGGGCCGGTCGGCCACCAGCAGCAGCATGGCCTCGCCGAAGAGCGCGACGTCCAGGGCGGTCGGCTCGGCCATCACGCGGCTCTCAGCGCGCGCAACTGCGCGACCTCTGCACGGGTCACGGCCAGCAGGTCGTCGCCCACGAGCGGGTACTCGATCGCCGCCGGCACATCGTCCGGCAGCGCGCGCAGGATCGAACGCCACGGCGCCAGCGAATCGGCCAGCGGCACCGCGACCCACTTGGCCGGCAGGCGCTGCACGCCCTTGGCGTGCACATAGCGCACACGGGGGCCGAACGCCCTGGCCGCCTGCAGCGGGCATTCGCCGAGCCAGTGCCAGTTGCCCATGTCGAAGGTCATGCCGAGTTCGACGCCGGCGCGATCGGCCACGTCGAAGAACGATTGCAGCGCGGGCACCGAGCCGGCGCGCTCGCTCTGGTCGTTCTCGATGACGAGTTCGATGCGCGTCTCCGCCAGCTGCACCTTGAGGCCCCACAGGGCGCCGTGCGACGAGGCGCGGAAGTCGCCCAGCGACATCTTGAGGCGGCGCGCGCCGAGCGCGGTGGCAGCCGCGATGCCGCGGTTCAGCGCGGCACTGTCGAGCCAGCCGCCTTCGGCCCAAAGACCTTCGGGGCTGGAATAGACGCAGGCCAGGCCGGCCATGGCCGGCAGCTCGCTCGCCGCATCGCGCAGCAACTCGCCGCGCACCTCGACCGAGTCGGCGCCCGCGGCGCGTGCAAGCTGCGCGAAGAAAAGCTGCCCATGGCGGCCGACCTCGGCCGCGCCGAAGGACGAAAGAGAGATCAGCACATCGCTCATGAAGGCACGCTCAATGGGCGTTGTTGGAACTCAGGATCTGGCCGAGGAACTGGCGCAGTTTTTCGTGTTGCGGGTTGCCGAAGAACTCGGCGGGCGGCGCCTGTTCGACGATCTTTCCGTCGGCCATGAAGATGACGCGGTCCGCCACGCTGCGGGCAAAACCCATCTCGTGCGTCACGACCAGCATGGTCATGCCGTCGTCGGCCAAGCCGATCATGGTGTCGAGCACTTCCTTGACCATTTCGGGGTCGAGCGCGGAAGTGGGCTCGTCGAACAGCATGATCTTCGGCGTCATGCACAGCGCGCGCGCGATGGCCACGCGCTGCTGCTGCCCGCCGGAGAGCTGGCTCGGGTACTTGTTCGCCTGCTCGGGGATGCGCACGCGCGTGAGGTACTTCATCGCGACCTCTTCCGCCTGCTCGCGGTTCATGCCGCGCGAGCGCATCGGTGCCAGCGTGCAGTTCTGCAGGATCGTGAGGTGCGGGAACAGGTTGAACTGCTGGAACACCATGCCGACCTCGGCGCGCACCGCATCGACGTTCTTGCCGCCCGCGGTGAGCTCGATGCCGTCCACCACGATCCTGCCCTTCTGCACCGTCTCGAGCCGGTTGATGCAGCGGATCAGCGTCGACTTGCCCGAGCCCGACGGCCCGCACACCACGATGCGCTCCCCCGCGCTCACCGACAGGTCGATGTCGGTCAGCACCTGGAACGTGCCGTACCACTTGTTGACGCCGTCGAGCCGGATGATCGGCTCGCCCAGCGCGCGTGCGGCGGTCTCGCTCATTGCCGGTCTCAGGAGTTGGGCATGGTGGGGAAGTCGGTGCCGAGCCACTTCTGGTACAGCTTGCCGAGTTCGCCATTGGCCTTGTTGCGCGCCACGAAGTCGTTCAGTGTCTTCATGAACTCGGCCTGGCCCGGACGCGTGACGATGCCCATCACCTGCTGGCGCAGCACGAACTTGTTCTCGAAGGTGTTGGCCGGTGCGCGTTTGGCGATCTGCGCCGCCACGGTGGTCGAGCAGCCGAGCGCATCGATCTGGCCCGACAGCAGCGCCTGCATGCCCGACGCGTCGTCGTCGAAGCGGCGGATCTCGGTGCCTTCCGGCGCGACGGCCGTCAGCGCCACGTCCTGCGTGCT
>SEGN01000460.1 GCA_004211245.1 Variovorax sp. | reverse complement strand
TCAGCCGTGTCGCGGAAGGTTTCTTGAACCAGCTAGTGCTTCCTGCAGGGAAGCGAAGGTCAGCGCAACATGAGCAACCCAGCGCCATCGGCGTACCAAGCCTATCAAGGCAATACCTACCTCTTCGGCGGCAATGCGCCCTATGTCGAAGAGATGTACGAAAACTACCTCGCCAATCCGGGCAGCGTGCCCGACAACTGGCGCTCGTATTTCGATGCGCTCCAGAACGTGCCGGCCACCGACGGCACCAACACCCGGGACGTCCCGCACCTCCCCGTGATCAATGCCTTCGCCGAGCGCGCCAAGCAGGGGACCACGCGTGTGGTTCAGGCCAGCGGTGCCGACTCCGAACTGGGCCGCAAGCGCACCGCCGTCCAGCAGCTGATCGCCGCTTACCGCAACGTCGGGGCCCGCTGGGCGGACCTGGACCCGCTCAAGCGCACCGAGCGCCCGGCCATCCCTGAACTCGAGCCCTCGTTCTACGGCTTCTCGGATGCCGACCTCGAAACGGTGTTCAACACCAGCAACACGTTCTTCGGCAAGGACACGATGTCCCTGCGCGACCTGCTCAACGCGCTGCGCGAAACGTACTGCGGCACGATCGGTGCCGAGTACATGTACACGACCGACCAGAATCAGAAGCGCTGGTGGCAGCAGAAGCTCGAAAGCGCGCGCACCAACCCGCAGCTCACGGCCGACCAGAAGAAGCACGTACTGAACCGCCTGACGGCCGCCGAAGGCCTGGAGCGCTTCCTGCACACCAAGTACGTGGGCCAGAAGCGCTTCTCGCTCGAAGGTGGGGAGAGCTTCATCGTTTCGATGGACGAACTGATCAACCAGGCCGGAGCGGCCGGCGTCCAGGAAATCGTGATCGGCATGGCCCACCGCGGCCGCCTGAACGTGCTGGTCAACACCCTCGGCAAGCTGCCGTCGGATCTGTTCGCCGAGTTCGACCACACGGCGCCCGAAGACCTGCCCAGCGGCGACGTCAAGTACCACCAGGGCTTCAGCTCCGACGTGACCACGCCCGGCGGCCCGGTTCACCTGAGCCTGGCCTTCAATCCGTCTCACCTCGAAATCGTGAACCCGGTCGTCGAAGGCTCGGTGCGCGCCCGCATGGACCGGCGCGGCGATGCCGAAGGCGACACGGTGCTGCCGATCCTCGTGCACGGCGACGCCGCCTTCGCGGGCCAGGGCGTCGTGATGGAAACGCTGGCGCTGGCCGAAACCCGTGGCTACTACACCGGCGGCACGGTGCACATCGTGATCAACAACCAGATCGGTTTCACCACCAGCGACCCGCGCGACAGCCGCTCGACGTTGTACTGCTCGGACATCGTCAAGATGATCGAAGCGCCGGTGCTGCACGTGAACGGCGACGACCCCGAGGCCGTGGTGCTTTGCACGCAGCTGGCGCTGCAGTACCGCCAGGAATTCAACAAGGACGTCGTCGTCGACATCGTCTGCTTCCGCAAGCTCGGCCACAACGAGCAGGACACGCCGTCCCTCACCCAGCCGCTGATGTACAAGAAGATCGCGGCCCATCCGGGCACCCGCAAGCTGTACGCCGACAAGCTGGCCGCACAGGGCCTGGGCGACACGCTCGGCGACGAGATGGTCAAGGCGCAGCGCGCCGCTTTCGACGAGGGCAAGAACACCATCGACCCGGTGCTGACCAACTTCAAGAGCAAGTACGCGGTCGACTGGAGCCCCTTCCTCAACAAGAAGTGGACAGATGCCGGCGACACGGCGATCCCCACCTCGGAATGGAAGCGCCTGGCCGAGAAGATCACCACCGTGCCGGCCGGCTTCACCGTGCACCCGCTGGTCAAGAAGGTGCTGGACGACCGTGCCGCCATGGGCCGCGGCGACGTGAACATCGACTGGGGCATGGGCGAGCACATGGCCTTCGCCTCGCTGGTCGCCAGCGGTTATCCGGTGCGCCTGTCGGGCGAGGACTCGGGCCGCGGCACCTTCACGCATCGCCACGCCGTGCTGCACGACCAGAACCGCGAGAAGTTCGACACCGGCACCTACACGCCGCTGCAGAACGTGGCCGACAACCAGGCCCCGTTCGTCGTGATCGACTCGATCCTGTCCGAAGAAGCCGTGCTGGCCTTCGAATACGGCTACGCCTCGAACGACCCGAACACCTTCGTGATCTGGGAAGCGCAGTTCGGCGACTTCGTCAACGGCGC
>SEGN01000459.1 GCA_004211245.1 Variovorax sp. | reverse complement strand
TCCGCGAAGTCGCGCGCCGGCTCGCCCTCGAAGTCGATGATGACGAAATCGTTGCGCGACACCAGCACCTGGCCCAGGTGGTAGTCGCCATGGAAACGCGACTTCATGCCGGTGGCCTGGACCGCCTCGGCGTCGAAGGCCTCGATGCGGCCCAGCATGCCGGCCTCCTGGGCCAGCAAGCGCTCCGCATCGCGCTGCGCCTCGGCCGGCAACCCCGCGAGCCGTTCGCGCAGCATCGCGAAGCTGTTGCGTGCCTCGGTGGAGGCCGTGTCGCGCAGCGCCAGCCGGTCCGCCGCGTTCAACGGTTCGGGGTCGAAAGCCGGGTCGCCCTTCGAGTTCGCGAAGGCGAGGTGCAGTTCGGCCGTGCGCTGGCCGAGCACGCGCATGAGCGTCAGGAAGGCACCGTGGTCGGGCGCCACGTCGGGCGTGTCGCGGTGCTCGGACAGGAAGCGCTCGAGGTAGGCCAGCGTGTATTCCCACGCGTCGCCCTGGTTCGGTACGAAGGCCTGCAGCAGTGCCAGCGTCATCACGCTGCCGTCGGCGCCGTGGTACTCGATCGCGCCCGCCACCGGAACGCAGTTGGCGAAGCGCGCGACCTTCGTGAGGTAGCGCCCGACGTCGAGCTCGGGGTTGATGCCCTGGTGCAGGTGCCGATAGCCTTTGAGGAACAGCTGGTCGCCCAGTGTCACGACAGTGTTGCTGCTGGCGGCGCTCGGGCGGCTCACTTCGAGCGCATCGACGTCCTCCTGCGTCACATCGGCCAGCGCACCGGTCGATGTGAAACGGATCTCGCCCTGCTCGGCCGGCAGCACCAGCCCTTGTGCGATGCCCAGCACCACCGCGCGGCAGAAGGCCTCGTCGTAGAACGCGTCCGCCATGAGGCCCGTTTCGGCCTGCTGCCGCACCTTGGCGACGATGGCCTGCGACAGCTGCTTCATGCGCTCTTCGTCATGGTCTTCCCAGGCCAGCGCGAGTGGCATGAAGTAGGTCGACTTGGTGTCCGTGGCCTGCACGTCCAGGATCGGCAGCATCCAGCGCAACTTGCCCTGTTCCCACACTGCGTGTTCGGCGATGGTGGTGCGCGTGATGGCGCTCCCCTTGGCGCCGTACCAGCGCTGCACTTCGATGTGACGCGAGAGCACTTCCGTCTCCACCTGCTCGCGCAGCCGCTCCGCCATGCCGATGCGCCACGGCATCACGCGGTCGCGGAAGAAGCTGGCCCAGCTGTCGAACAGCACCAGCGTCGGGCGGTCGCGCAGGCCCACTTCTTCCTGGTGCCACACCGGCATCGGCGCGTCGGTGGTGAGCTTGAACCAATAGAAGCCGTACGACGGCATCGTCAACAGGTACGGCAGTTCGCCGATGGGCGGGAAGGAGGAGCGGCCCAGCATTTCGACCGGCACGCGCGTCTTCCAGGCCGAAAGGTCCAGTTCCACCGGCTGCGCCGCACGCGACAGGTTGAACACCGTGAGGATCACGTCGTCCTCGAAGATGCTCAGGTAGGCCAGGATCTTCCGGTTGCCGGGGCGCAGGAAGACCTTCCTGCCGCGCCCGAACGCGCTGCTGGTCTTGCGCACCGCGAGCATGCGGCGCGTCCAGTGCAGCAGCGAGCTGTTGTCGCGCAGCTGCGACTCGACGTTGATCGACTCGTAGCCGTACATCGGGTCCATGATGGGCTGCAGGTACAGCCGCTGCGGATCGGCGCGCGAGAAGCCGGCGTTGCGGTCGGGCGTCCACTGCATGGGCGTGCGCACGCCGTTGCGGTCGCCGACGAACACGTTGTCGCCCATGCCGATCTCGTCGCCGTAATAAATGATCGGCGAGCCCGGCATCGACAGCAGCATGCCGTTCATGAGCTTGATGCGGTCCTTGTCGTTGTCCATCAGCGGCGAG
Organism: Variovorax sp.; assembly: GCA_004211245.1. Lineage (GTDB taxonomy): Bacteria > Pseudomonadota > Gammaproteobacteria > Burkholderiales > Burkholderiaceae_C > Variovorax. The sequence continues at coordinate 305 of SEGN01000459.1, read as the reverse complement.
AGGCGGCGCCGGATGCCCAGGTTGATGCGCGCGCGCTTGTCGGCCGCGTACGTCGTGTACATGTAGTCGCGTTCCTTGCTCGTCACCATCTCGAGCGTGAGCTCGTCGTGGTTGCGCAGGAAGATCGCCCATTGGCAGCCGTCCGGGATGTCGGGCGTCTGCTGCAGGATCTCGACGATCGGGTCACGGTCCTCCTGCGCGATGGCCATGTACATGCGCGGCATCAGCGGGAAGTGGTACGCCATGTGGCACTCGTCGCCGGCGCCGAAGTATTCGCGCACGTCCTCCGGCCACATGTTGGCCTC
>SEGN01000458.1 GCA_004211245.1 Variovorax sp. | reverse complement strand
ATGCTCTCCAGTCCGGCGATGAGACCGTCCCGCGACATCTTCCCGGTGGTGCGCTTCAGCCCTTCGGTCAGCACCTTGGCGGCGAGATAGCCCTCCATGCTCGAGAAGTTGGCCTTGGTGTTGCCGCCGCTCTTGCGCACCGCCTCGGTGAACTCGCGCGTGATGCCGTTGGCCGGGTTGTACGGCGACGGCACGACCTGCGAAACCACCACACCGGCACCGTCCTTGCCGAGGTCGTCGGCCAGCGCCTGGGTGCCGACGAACGACACGTTGTAGAACGTGCCGCCATACCCGGCCTTGCGTGCTTCGCGGATGAACGCGGCGCAGGCCTTGTAGGCGCCGATCTGCACCACCGCGTCGGGCCGCGTCGCGATGATCGACTTCACCGCGCCGGCCACTTCGACCGAATTGCGCTCCACCGTGGCCTGCGCCAGCGGCTTGAGGTCCTGCTGCGCAAGCGCCAGCGTCACCCCGTCGAGGCCGGCCTTGCCGTAGGCGTCGTTCTGGTAGAACACCGCGATCTTCTTGAGACCGAGGTGGGTCAGCTGCTTCACGATCAGCGCGGTCTCGTCGTTGTACGAGGCACGCAGGTGGAACACGTTCTTGTGGAACGGTTCGCGCAGCGCCATCGCGCCGGTGAAGGGCGCGATGAACGGCACCTTGTCCTTCACCGCCAGCGGCAGCGCGGCCAGGCTCGTCGGCGTGCCGATGTAGCCGAACAGGGCGAAGGCGTCTTCGTCGATCAGCTTCTTCGTGTTGACCACGGTCCGCTCGGGCTCGTAGCCGTCGTCGAGAAAGCGCAACTCCACGTCGCGGTGGCCGGGCTGCGCGTTGTAGAGGTCGAGGTACAGCTTGGCGCCCTGGTAGAACTGGATGCCGAGCTGCGCGGCCGGCCCCGAGAAAGGCGCGGACTGGCCGAGGACGATCGGCGTCTCGTTCTGGGCGCGTGCGATCTGGAAGCTGCCGAGCGCTGCGGCGCCCACGGCGGCGATGGAAAACTGTCTGCGATCGATCATTGAGCGAACCTCCGTCGTGCGCGCGGCGCGTGCACAAACTAGACTCGGCCGATGGTCATGGCCACGGCTTCCTTCACACCTCCCCAAACCACTGTGCTCGGCGCCTGCCCGCACGATTGCCCCGACACCTGCGCGCTCGTCACGACCGTGCAGGCGGGCAGGGCCATCAAGCTGCAGGGCAACCCGAACCATCCCCACACCGCGGGCGTGCTGTGCACGAAGGTCTCGCGCTACATCGAGCGCAACGACCATGCCGAGCGGCTCACCACCCCGTTGCGGCGGGTCGGGCCCAAAGGCGCCGGCCGGTTCGAACCGGTGTCATGGGAGATCGCACTCGACGAAATCGCTGCACGCCTGAAAGCGCAGAAACATTCAGAAACGATTTTGCCCTACAGCTACGCCGGAACGATGGGTTTGGTGCAGGGCGAATCGATGGATCGTCGTTTTTTCCACAAGCTCGGCGCGTCGTTGCTGGACCGGACCATTTGCTCCACCGCAGGTGGTGAAGCCTTAAGTTTTACTTTGGGCGGCAAGGTCGGCATGCGGGTGGAATTCTTCGCCGAGTCGAAGCTGATCCTCATCTGGGGCAGCAATTCGATCGGCAGCAACCTGCATTTCTGGCGCCATGCGCAGGCCGCGAAGCGGGCCGGCGCCAGGCTGGTGTGCATCGACCCGCGCAAGACCGAGACCGCCGACAAGTGCGACGAGCACATCGCGCTGCTGCCCGGAACGGATGCCGCGCTGGCATTGGCGCTGATGCACGAACTCATCGTGCACGACTGGCTCGACCACGACTACATCGCGCGACACACCCTGGGCTGGGCCCAGCTGCGCGAACGCGCGCTGCAGTGGCCGCCGGCGCGGGCTGCGGCCGTGTGCGGCGTGCCGCAGGCGCAGATCGTGGCGCTGGCGCGCGAGTACGGCACCACGAAGCCGGCCGCGATCCGCCTGAACTACGGCATGCAGCGCGTGCGCGGCGGCGGCAATGCGGCTCGCGCGGTGGCCTGCCTGCCCGCGCTCACGGGCGCGTGGCGTCACCGCGCCGGGGGCATGCTGCTGAGCGCATCGAGCCACTTCCCGGTGGACCGCGCGGCGCTGCAGCGGCCCGACCTGCTGGCCGGCCGCAGGCCGCGCACGATCAACATGAGCACCATCGGCGACGCGCTGCTCGACACGGCCCATCCGGTC
>SEGN01000086.1 GCA_004211245.1 Variovorax sp. | reverse complement strand
GCGAACTTCTTCAACCAGAGCATCTTCCGCGAGTCGTTCCTCAACAGCCTGGTGGTGTCGCTCGCGAGCGTGTTCTTCGCATCGTTGATCGCGGTGCCGCTGGCCTACCTCACGGTGCGCTTCGAGTTCCGCGGCGCGCTGCTGATCCAGACGCTGGGCGTGCTGCCGCTGATCATGCCGCCCTTCGTCGGCGCGGTCGCGCTGCAGCTGATCTTCGGGCGCAACGGCTCGGTCAACCTGCTGCTGGACGAGCACTTCGGCTTCAAGATCCCGATCATGGACGGGCTGGTCGGCGTGACCTTCGTCGAGAGCATTCACTACTTTCCGTTCATCCTGCTCAACCTCGTGGCGGCGATGCGCAACATCGACGGCGCGATGGAGGAGTCGGCCCTCAACCTTGGCGCCAAAGGCTTCCGGCTGTTCCGCCGCATCATCTTTCCGCTCGCGATGCCGGGCTTCCTGGCGGGCGCGGCGCTGGTGTTCGTGAAGGTGTTCGACGACCTGGGCACGCCGCTCGTGATGGGCGTGACGAACATGCTGGCGCCGCAGGCCTACCTGCGCATCACCTCGGTCGGCATCGACGATCCGCTCGGCTACGTGACCAGCGTGCTGATGATCGCGTTCTCGATCCTCGCACTGTGGATGGCCGCACGCGTGATGAAGGGCAGGGACTACGCGACGCTGCAGAAGGGCGGCGGCGCGCTGCAGCGCCGTCGCCTCGGAGGCTGGGAATCGGTGCTTGCCCATGGCTGGATCGTGCTGGTGCTGTTCGTGGTGCTGGCGCCGCACCTGGGCATCCTGCTGATGTCGTTTGCCAAAGTCTGGAGCTTCTCGGTGCTGCCCGATGCCTACACGCTGGACCACTACGCGAACGTGTTCGAGAACTCGCAGCAGATGATCGGCAACACCTTGCTCTATTGCGTGTTGGCCGCGGGGCTCGACGTGCTGATCGGCACCGCGATCGCCTGGCTGATCCTGCGCACGACCTTGCCTGCGCGACGGTGGCTCGACTATGCAGCCTCGATTGCGCTGGCGATCCCGGGGCTGGTGCTGGCGATCGGGTACCTCCGGCTGTTCAAGGGCGTCGACCTGCCCTTCACCGACACCCCGGTGGTGACGACCTGGGTGCTCATCATGCTGGCGTATGCGGTGCGGCGGCTGCCGTACGCGCTGAGGGCCTGCATGGCCGCGTTGCAACAGGTGCATATCTCGCTCGAGGAAGCCGCGCAGAGCCTCGGCGCGACGCGCTGGCGCACCGTGCGGCGGGTGATGGTGCCGCTGATGGCAGGTGGCATGCTGGCCGGCTTCGTGACGAGTTTCATCACGGCCGCGGTGGAGCTGTCGGCCACGCTGCTGCTCACCTCGTCCGAGACGCAGGCGCCGATGAGCTATGGGATCTACCTCTACATGCAGAGTGCCGCCGGCCGCGGCCCGGGCGCGGCGCTGGGGGTGCTGGCCGTGGTGGTCGTGGGCCTGGGCACCTGGGTGTCGCATCGCTTCGCAGAACGTACAAGGACGCCCGAAAGCGCATCGTCATGAACAAGGTCTCCCTCGAAGCGCGGCACATCAGCCTGAGCTACGGCACGAACGAAGTGCTGCGCGACATCAACCTGAAAATCGAACCGGGCGAGTTCTTCGCGCTGCTCGGGCCGTCGGGCTCGGGCAAGTCGACCCTGCTGCGGCTGATCGCGGGCTTCAACCAGCACCAGCGCGGCGAGTTGCTGGTCGATGGCCAGGACATCACGCGCGTGCCCCCGCATGCGCGCAACATCGGCATGGTCTTCCAGAGCTACGCGCTGTGGCCGCACATGACGGTGTGGGACAACGTGGCCTTCGGCCTGGTCGAGCGGCGCGAGACGCGCGATGCGATCCGGCGCAAGGTCGGCGCCGCCCTCGAACTCGTCGGGCTGTCGACGTACGGCAAGCGTCGGCCGGGACAGTTGTCGGGCGGGCAGCAGCAGCGCGTGGCGCTGGCGCGCACCATCGTCATCGAACCCAAGCTGCTGTTGCTGGACGAGCCCCTGTCGAACCTCGACAAGAACCTGCGCGTGCAGATGCGCGACGAACTCAAGCACCTGCAGCGCACGCTGGGCCTGACCACCGTCTTCGTCACGCACGACCAGGAAGAGGCCATGACGACGGCCGACCGCATGGCGGTGCTCGACCGTGGCGTTCTGCAGCAGGTCGGGCCGGCCACGGGCCTGTTCGATTTCCCGGTGAACCGCTTCGTCGCCGGTTTCGTCGGCACGGCGAACCTGCTCGATGGGCGCGTGACCGGGCAGCAGGGCGACGTGCTGCATTTCGAGGCGGACGGCATCGGCGAATTGCGTATTCCGCAGCGGGGCCTTGACGCCGTGCCGGCGGCCGGCCCGGCCGCGATGGCGTTCCGCCCGCACCAGGTGCATATCCGACCGTCGGGCAGTCCGCAAGACGGCGCGCGCGTCTGGGTCGAGGGCATCGTAGTGAGCACCGAGTTTCTCGGCGAGGTCTCGCGCTACAAGCTGAAGGTCGGCCAGACCTTCGTGGTGGCCGACGAGGTGCACTACGCCGGCGAGCCGGTGCTGGCACCGGGCGCGGCGGTGCAGTTGGGCATCGACCCCGGTCAGGTGCGGTTCCTGCCGACCTGAAAGCGCGCAGCGGCACGGGGCGGTAGGATTTCGCCCATGCAAAAAATCCAACTGGGTCAAAGCGACCTGCACGTCACCCCCATCTGCCTCGGCACCATGACCTTCGGCGAACAGGTCGGTGAGGCGGATGCCCATTCGATCCTCAGCCGCTCGCTCGAACGCGGCATCGACTTCATCGACACGGCCGAGATGTATGCCGTGCCGGCCCGCAAGGAAACCTTCGGCACCACCGAAACCATCATCGGCAACTGGTTCAAGGCCAACCCGGGCGCACGCCGGAAGCTCACGCTGGCGACCAAGGTCGCCGGTCCGTCGCGCGGCATGCCGTGGGTGCGCGAGGGCGCAGGCATGACGGCGGCCGACATCGTCGCTTCGTGCGATGCAAGCCTGAAGCGCCTGCAGACCGATGTGATCGACCTCTACCAGATCCACTGGCCCGAGCGCAACGTGCCGGCCTTCGGCAACATCTACTACGACCCGAAGCAGGAGCGCACGCAGACCTCGATTCACGAGCAGCTCGAAGCCTTCGCCGGCCTGGCGAAGGCCGGCAAGGTGCGATACATCGGGCTGTCCAACGAAACACCTTACGGCGTGCACGAGTTCGTCCGCCTGGCCGAGCAGCACGGGCTGCCGCGCATCGCCACCGTGCAGAACGTCTATTGCCTGGTGAGTCGCGCACTCGAGAATGGCTTGGACGAAACGATGCACCGGCTCGGTGTTTCATTGCTCGCCTACTCGCCATTGGCCTTCGGCCTCCTGACCGGCAAATACGACCGCAGCGGCACCGAGGGCCCCGACGCACCGAAGGGGGCGCGCATCTCGAGCTACGAATCGGTGCGCAAGCAACGCTGGGGCCGACCCGACGCGCTCAAGGCCGCGCGCCGCTACAACCAGCTCGCACGCGACAACGGCATGACGCCTGCGCAGATGGCGCTGGCCTTCTGCTACACCAAGTGGCAGGTCGCCAGCACGATCATCGGTGTGACGTCGGTGGCGCAGTTCGACGAAGACCTGAGCGCTTACGGCACCACGCTATCGCCTGAAGTGCTGGCCGAGATCGACAAGATCCGCTGGGAGCTGCGCGATCCTGCGGCCTGAGCGACGGCTCAGCGCATGTGCGCGCCGCCGTTGACGTCGATGGTCGTGCCCGTCACGTAGGACGACAGGTCCGAGGCGAGAAAAAGGCAGGCGCCGGCAATCTCCGCCGCGTGGCCCGCGCGCGGCAGGGGCCAACCGGCACCGCTCGCATGCTTGTCGTCGTCGCTGCGGCCGGTGCGCGAGAAGTCGGTCAGGACGAGGCCCGGTGCGATGGCATTGACGCGAATGCCTTCGCTGCCGAGCTCGCGTGCCATTGCGCGCGTGAGGCCCAGCACCCCGGCCTTGGCTGCGCAGTAATGGGCGCCGCCGAAGATGCCGCCGCCCTGCTGCGCCGACATCGAGGACACGTTGACGATGCTGCCGCCATGCCGGGCGCGCATGGCGGGCAGGGCGGCCTGCGACAGCAGCAGCGTGCCGCGCAGCACCACGTCCGTGATGGTGTCGTAGTCGGCCTCGCTGATCTCGGCCACGCCGCGTTTCTGCGTCAGGCCGGCGTTGTTGACGAGCACGTCGAGCCGGCCGCCCGACCACGCCAGCACGCCATCGATGGCGGCAGCGCAGGCCGCAGCATCTGCGACGTTGCAGGCCCATCCCCGGGCGTGGTCGGTGCCGGTGGTCTGGTTGAGGTCGGCGGCGGCAGCGCGTGTTTCTTCCTCATCCACATCGAGCAGCGCCACGCGCGCGCCATGGGCCATGAAGAGCCGGGCGGTCGCCCTGCCGATGCCGCGCGGCCGGCCGGCGCCGGAAATCACGGCCATGCGGCCGGCAAGCAGTGCGCCGCTGTCGATGCGCACGGGGTCGAGGGCGGAGGCATCCATTGCGTGCGTCAATCGGTCTTGATGTTCGCGTCCATCGCAACCTTCTTCCACACCTGGATGTCGCGCGCGTTGATGGCCGCCTGCTGGTCACCCGGCAGGAAGTCGGCCGTGATGCCGAGTGCCAGCAGCTTGTCCACGACCTCCTTCTCCTTGAGCGAGGCCTGCAGCGCTTCCGTCACCTTGTCGAGGACCGGCTTCGGCACGCCCGCGGGGGCGTACATCACCCACGACAGCAACTGGTCGAAGTCGATGCCCTGTTCCTTGTAGCTCGCCACGTTGGGCAGGCTGGGCGAGCGCTGCGTGCACACGCCCAGGGCCTTGAGCTTGCCGTCCCTCACGAACGGCGTGCCGGTGGCCATGTCGACCAGGCCGAGCTGGATGTGGCCGCCCATCATGTCGGTCACCAGCTTGTTGGTGCCATTGAACGGCACGTGCTGCATCTGCACGCCGGCCTTCTGGGCCAGCACCTCGCCGCAGAAATGGCCCGTCGAACCCATGCCCCAGCTGCCGTACTGCATCGGGTTCGGCTTCGACTTGGCAAGTGCCACCAGTTCCTTGAGGTTGTTGGCAGGGAAGTCGGGAGTCGCGAGCATCACGATGGCCGAAGTGCCGATGCGGCCGACCACGCTGAAATCCTTGACCGGGTCGTAAGCCAGCTTGCTGTACGTGACGGGCGCCAGCAGGTGCGTGGTCATGCCGCCGATCATGATCGTGTAGCCGTCGGCAGGCGATGCCGCCACGTGCTGCGTGCCGATGGTGCCGGCCGCGCCGATCCGGTTCTCCACCACGATGGGTTGCTTGAGCCGCCGGCTCATCTGGTCCGCCAGCAGCCGGCCCAGCACGTCGCCGCCGCCGCCCGCGCCGAAGGGCAGCACCATCTTGATCGGCTTGTTCGGGTAGTCGGCCGCCGATTGGGCGAGCGCCGGTGCCCCGGCGACCAGAGAGGCGGCGGCCAACAGCGGCAGCCAGAACGTTTTCTTGAACATGCTTTGTCTCCTTTGGGGTGGTGATCGGGAGTCAGCCCAGCGAAACGCCGCCATCCACCGTCAGCTCGATGCCGGTGACATAGGTCGATTCGTCCGAGGCGAGAAACAGCGCGGCGTTGGCAATGTCCCAGGGCGAGCCCTGCCGGCCCATGGGGCAGCGGGCGCTTCGCTGCGCGTGGCCGGCTGCCGCGGCGTCCGCATCGGCATACAGCGCCGCGGCGTGCGGGGTGTCGATGAGGCCGGCCACGATCGCATTGCAGCGCACCTGGTGCGGCGCGTACTGGCGCGCCACCACGCGCGTCATGTGGTTCAGGGCCGCCTTGGAGGTGCTGTACGACAGGAACTGCATCGGGCTCCACTTGCGGCTGGCGATCGACGACATGTTGATGATCGAGCCGCCGCCCTGGCGAATCATGTGCGGCATGACCGCGCGTGCCGCCAGCATGGCGCCGCGCAGGTTGACTTCGTGCACGCGGTCCCACGATGCCTCGGTGAGCTCGAGCAGGTCGCCGAAGGCCTCGATGCCGACGTTGTTGTGCAGGATGTCGATGCGGCCGTGGCGTGCCAGCGCTCCGTCGACCAGGTCCTGCAATTCGGAAGCGCTGCGCACGTCGGCGATGGCGGTGCTGGCCTCGCCACCCTCGGCGACGATGCGGCGCACGGTTTCCTGCGCTGCATCGGGCGACACATCGGCGCACAGCACGCGGGCACCCTCGCGTGCGAAGACGAGCGCGCAGGCGGCGCCGTTGCTCGTGCCGTTCTGCGGCGTGCCGGCGCCCACCACGACGGCGACCTTGCCGGCGAGTCGGCCTTCGGGGCTCATGGGGTCCTGCGCGCAACGCGCGGGCGCGGCGCCGGGCGCGGCGCGGCCGTCGCTGACGCCAATGGCGCGCACGATTCGCGCAACACCATTTGCGTCGTGATGACGACGCGCTCGGGTTCGGTCGCCGCAGCCGGCGCGCCGGGCAGGCGCTTGAGCATCAGCTCGGCCACCGCGGTGCCGACAGCCTCGAAGTCCCAGGTGAGCGAGGTGATGCCCGGCGAGAAGAGCTGCGACAGGTCGGTGTCGCCGATGCTGATGACGCTCGCGTCCTCGGGCGCGGTAAGGCCGGCATGGCGCAGGCCCTGCAGCACGCCCGACAGGATGCGCGTGCCCAGGCACACGAAGGCCGTGGGACGTTCGGTGCCCGAGAGCAGCGCCAGCGTTTCGCTGAAGGCGAACTGCATGGCGGAGGGTTCGGCGCGCACCAGCCGTGCTTCCGGCTGCAGGCCGCGCTCGGCGTAGGCCGCTCGAAAGCCTGCGATCCGTTCGCGGCCGGGACGCACCGCCTGGCCGGGCGTCATCAGCGCGATGCGCCGGTGACCGAGGTTGAGCAGGTAGCGCGTGGCCTGCAGCGCGCCATTGAAGTGGTCCACGTGCACGCCGCTGCCGGCGCCCGGAAAGTCGCGGTCCAGCGCGACTGCCGGAAGTCCCTGCGCCGACAGACCTTCGAACAGCTCCGGCCGCTCGCTCTGGCAGGGTGCAAGGATCAGTCCGTCCACGCGGCGCCGCCGGAAGAAGTCGATCATCGCGCGCTCGCGCTGCGCGTCGTTGTGGGTGTTGGCCAGCAGCAGTGCACAGCCATCGCGCTGCAGGCGGGCTTCCACCGCATTGACGATGCGCGCGTACAGCGGGTTGGAGAGGTCGGACACGAGCAGGCCGACGACGCCGGTGCTGCGCGTGCGCATGCTCTGCGCGATCGCATCGGGCTCGTAGCCCAGCGCGTCGGCCGCCGCCTGCACTGCGGTGATGGCGGCCTGGCTCACGCGGCCGGCACGGTTGAGGGCGCGCGAGGCCGTGCCGATGGACACGCCGGCGCGCAGCGCGACGTCGCGGATGGTGGGGCGTGTCATGGGGCGCCGTCCCCGTCGCCGGGCACGAAGGCCTGCACGACGCCCGGCGGAAAGCGCCGCGACCCGTGCTCCAGCGGCACCGCCATGCTGTTCAGGAAAAAGGCGGCCATGTGATAGAAGCTCGACGCCAGCACCAGCTCGATCACCTGGTCCTTCGGCCAATGGGACTGCAAGGCGGCCCACGTGCTGTCGCCGACGGTCGAGTGCGCATGCAACTCGTCGACCATGCGCACGATCAGTCGGTCCTTCTCGCTCCACAGCGATTCGCTCAGCGTGCTGTTGCAGGTGAGCTCCATCACCTGCGCCTCGCTCAGCCCGCAGCGCTCGGCGTAGATGCTGACGTGCATGCCCCACTCGTACTCCGAGCGCGTGAGGGCGCCGGTGCGGATGATCGCGATCTCGCGTTCGCGCTCGGGCACGCCGCCCTGGAACAGCACCACGTGCGCCATCTGCTGGAAGGCGACGGCCAGTTTCGGCTCCTGCGCCAGCGTGAGCCGCAGGTTCTGCGGCGACAGCGTGCCGGAGAAGGCGGTGTTGCCGATCGCGCGTGCCGCGGCCTCGTCATACGGCGGCGCTCGCAATGGCATGCGGCGCGAGGTCGCCAATTCCTGGAAGGTGCTGGGCAGGGAGGTGGGGGTGACGACGCTCATGGAGTGGGTTGGGCAGCCATTTGTAGAAACGTTTCTACACTGCGGTGAAGTCTGCAACTTGGCATGCACGGCTGGTATGGGTGCAAACCCGGATTCGCATCGGATCGTCGTGCTTCGCACAATCGATGAAACGTTTTCTCATTCAGGAGTCGGCATGAGTCTTTACTTTGGGGGCGCACGGCAGGTCGGCTTTGTCGTGCGCGACATCGAACGCGCAATGGCGCACTGGAGCCGCGCGCTGGGCGTCGGGCCGTGGTTCTACAAGGCGGCCGTGGGTACCACCGAGTTCCGTTACTACGGCGAGCCGCAGACCCGTTTGCCCGACCTGTCGATCGCGCTCGCGAACTCCGGCGATCTGCAGATCGAACTGATCCAGCAGCGCAACGATGCGCCGTCGCTCTACCTGGACACGCTGGCGCGCAATGGCGAATGCGCGCAGCACATCGCCTACTGGACCGAGGATCGCTACGACGCCCTGCATGCCCGCCTGCTCGGCAGCGGCTACGTCGAGGGCCACGGTGGACGAATGGGGATGCGCGGACGCTTCTCGTACTTCGTGCATCCCGACTTGCCCAGCGGCATGGTGGAACTGTCGGAGACGACGGGCGGCAAAGGCGACTATTTCCGGCAGATCGCCGAAGCCGCGCGACAGTGGGATGGGCACACCGATCCGATTCGCGAGATGGGCGCGACGGCGGTGAGCACCGCCGGCTGAGAAGGTCCTTGGCGAGCGCGGCAAAATCCCCCGCGCCCATGGCCCGAAAAGAAAAGACCCACGTCAGCGAGACGCCCGCCACCGCTGCGCTGCGCGCAGCGAAGGTGGCGTTCTCCGAGCATCCTTACGAATACCTCGAACACGGTGGCGCGCAACACAGTGCCGCGGTGCTCGGCTTCGACCCCTTCACGGTCGTCAAGACGCTGGTGATGCAGGACCAGGATGCCCGTCCTCTCATCGTGCTCATGCATGGCAACCGCACGGTGTCGACCAAGAACCTGGCGCGCCAGATCGGCGCCAAATCGGTCGAGCCGTGCAAGCCCGAAGTGGCACAGCGTCACAGCGGCTATCAGGTCGGTGGCACCTCGCCGTTCGGCACGCGTCGTGCGATGCCTGTGTACGTCGAGTCGACCATCCTCGAGTTGCCCAGGATCGCGATCAACGGCGGTCGGCGCGGCTATCTGGTGGGCGTCGACCCGCAGGTGTGCATCACGCTGCTGGGTGCGAAGCCGGTGCAATGCGCGCTGGCAGAATGAGCGACCTTTTTTCCTGACCGGTCGGAGCCTTCATTGACTTTCCATTGGCCATCGCTTGCCGCCATCGTCGTCTCCTACCTGATCGGCTCGCTGTCTTTCGCGGTGATCGTGAGCCGCGCGATGGGCATGGCCGACCCGCGCAGCTATGGCAGCAAGAACCCCGGCGCGACCAACGTGCTGCGCTCCGGCAACAAGGCCGCGGCGCTGGCCACGCTGCTGCTCGACGCGGTCAAGGGCTGGTTGCCGGTGTTCGTGATCCAGCAGTTCGGCACCCGCTGGGGGCTCGACACCGACGTCGCCGCGTTGGCCGGTCTGGCCGCATTCCTGGGTCATCTCTACCCGGTGTTCTTCGGCTTCCAGGGCGGCAAGGGCGTGGCGACCGCCGCAGGTGCGTTGCTCGGGCTGCACTGGCTGCTGGGGCTCGCGACCGGGGGCACCTGGCTCATCATTGCGCTGTTCTTCCGCTACTCGTCGCTGGCCTCGCTGGTGGCGGCCTTCTTCGCGCCGGGCTACTACCTGATCGGCGGCGGCGTCGCATGGCCGTTCCATCGCGTTGCATTGATCGCGATGATCGTCATGAGCCTGCTGCTCGCCTGGCGGCACCGCGAAAACATCCGCCGGCTGCTGGCCGGCACCGAGTCCCGTCTGGGCTCCGGCAAGAAAAAGGACTGAAGGACACACCATGAGCGAATTGCAGCGCTTCCACGTCGGCCCCCGCCTGAGCGAGATGGCCATTCACAACGGCACGGTCTACCTCGCCGGGCAAGTGCCCGACGACACCA
>SEGN01000457.1 GCA_004211245.1 Variovorax sp. | reverse complement strand
GTGAAGATCATCGCGCCGAAGGAAGGCGAGACGGTCGTCATCACGGCCGCCTCGGGTGCCGTGGGCAGCGCGTTCGGCGCCCTGGCCAAGGCGCGCGGCTGCCGCGTGGTCGGCATCGCGGGCGGCCCGGACAAGTGCCGGTACGTGACCGAAGAACTGGGCTTCGACGCCTGCATCGACTACCGTGCGCATCCGGACGTGAAAAGCATGAGCACCGCACTCAAGGAGGCCTGCCCCAAGGGTATCGACGGCTACTTCGAGAACGTCGGCGGCTACATCTTCGACGCCGTCATGCTGCGCCTGAACGCCTTCGCGCGCATCGCGCTGTGCGGCATGATCGCGGGCTACGACGGCGCACCGCTGCCGCTCGCGAACCCGGCGCTGTTCCTCATCAACCGCGTGAGGCTCGAAGGCTTCATCGTCAGCGAGCACATGGACGTCTGGCCGGAAGCACTCGCCGAACTCGGCCAGCTCGTCGGCAGCGGCAAGCTCAAGCCGCGCGAGTCGATCGCGCAGGGGATCGAGGCAGCGCCCGAAGCCTTCCTCGGTTTGCTCAAGGGCAAGAACTTCGGCAAGCAGCTGGTCAAGCTGATCTGAGGCCCGACAGTCGGAAGGGGCTGAGATGGAAACGACACACGACGTCTTCAACCAGCCCACGCCGCTCGCGGGCTACAACCTGTTCGACACGAACCGCGCGCTGCGCGATGCGTTGAAGTTCAACGCGCCGACGCTGCAGACCACTGCGCTGCACGACCTCGGCGAAACGATCGGCAGCACCGACATGCAGGCGCATGCGCGCCTCGCCAACGTGCACACGCCGCAGCTGCACACGCACGATCGCTTCGGCCGCCGCATCGACGAGGTGGAATTTCATCCCAGCTATCACGTGCTCATGAAGGCGGCGGTCGGTGCCGGGCTGCACGGTACGCCGTGGACTGGCACCTCGGCCTCGCCGCACGTCTTGCGCGCGGCCGGCTTCATGCTCTTCACCGAGCTCGAGCCCTCGATGCTGTGCCCGATCTCGATGAGCTACGCGGTCACGCCCGCACTGCGCAGCAACGCGGCGGTCCATGCCGACTGGGGTCCGAAGCTCGCCAGCCTCGGGTACGACTCCGGACTGAAATCCTTCAAGGACAAGCCAGGCGTGACCATGGGCATGGGCATGACCGAGAAGCAGGGCGGCTCGGACGTGCGCGCCAATACCACGCGCGCCGTGCGCACCGGCAGCGATGCCTGGGGCGAGCGCTACGCCATCACGGGCCACAAGTGGTTCTTCTCGGCGCCGATGTGCGACGCGTTCCTGGTGCTGGCGCAGGCGCCGGCCGGCCTCACCTGCTTCTTTCTGCCGCGCGTATTGCCGGAATGGATGTGCCCGTCCGGTAGCGGCGACCGCAACGCCATCCACATCCAGCGCCTGAAGGACAAGCTCGGCAACAAGGCCAACGCGAGTTCCGAAGTCGAGTTCCACGGCGCTAGCGCCTGGCTGGTCGGCGAAGAAGGCCGCGGCATACCGCAGATCCTCGAGATGGGCACGATGACGCGGCTCGACTGCGCGCTCGGCACCAGCGGACTGATGCGTCAGGCGCTGAGCCTGGCGCTCCATCACACCGCGCAGCGCAGCGCGTTCGGCAAGCCCCTGATCGAACAGCCGCTGATGAAGAACGTGCTGGCCGACATGGCACTCGAAAGCGAAGCCGCCACGGCGCTCGCCATCCGCCTCGCCCGCGCGTTCGATCATCCCGGCGACGAACACGAAAGCCTCATGGCGCGCCTGCTCACGCCGGTCGCCAAGTTCTGGATCTGCAAGCGCGGCAGCCACCTGGCCCAGGAGGCCATGGAATGCCTCGGCGGCAACGGCTATGTGGAGGAGGGTGGCGAGGGCGTGATGGCGCGTGTCTACCGCGAAATGCCGCTCAACTCCATTTGGGAGGGCGCCGGCAACATCATGGCACTCGACCTGTTGCGCGGGCTGCGCCGTGGCGATGCGGCTGCGGCGCTCGCCCGGGAACTCGCGCCTGCCCGTGGCGGGCAAGCGGCGCTCGACCGCCTGGTGGCGGCGCTGCCGGCCCGCGTCGAGTCCATGGCAACCGAAGTCGAGGCGCGCCGCCTTGCACAGGACGTGGCGCTGGCCGTGCAGGCCGCGTTGCTCGTGCGGACGGCTCCCGCCGCCGTGCACGACGCCTTCTGCGCGTCTCGACTCGGCGGCGACTGGGGT
>SEGN01000085.1 GCA_004211245.1 Variovorax sp. | reverse complement strand
GACGCGTGGATGGCGCAGCCGCGCACCCCACGCAACGTGATCCTGTGGCTCAGCGCCTATCTGGCGCTGGCCGCCAACTGGCCGCTGTGGCTGGACCTGGCGCGCATCGGCGGCGCGCCAAGCGTGTACCTGCGCACCATCGGCGCCATGGGCCTCCTGCTCGTCTCCGGCACGGTGGCGCTGTTGTCGCTGACGGCCTGGTCGCGCTGGTTCAAGCCGCTCTGGTTCGCGGTGGTGCTGCTGGCCGCCGTGGTGCAGCACTACATGCTCGCCTATCGCATCGTGATGGACCCCAGCATGCTCGCCAATGCGAGCCAGACCGACGTGCACGAGGTGCGCGACCTGCTGAGCGCTCGCATGCTCGTCAACGTGCTGCTGGTGGCGGTGCTGCCGGCCTGGTGGCTCTGGCGGGTGCGCATCGTGCGGGCCGGCCTGTGGACGCACACATGGCGCAATCTCGCGCTGTTCGTGGCGGCAGTGGCCGTGGCCGCCGGCGGCGGCATGGCGATGAACCGCGAGCTCGCACCGCTCATGCGCAACAACGTGCACCTGCGCTACATGCTCAACCCGCTGGCCGCCGTCTATTCGGCCGGCACCGTGGCGCTGCGTCCGTTGTTCAAGCACAGCCGAAAGCTCATTCCGATGACCGGCGGTGCCGCGCTCGGTGCCAGCTATGCGGCACAGGTCAAGCCCCCGCTCTTCGTGATCGTGGTGGGCGAAACCGCACGGGCCGACCACTTCGCGCTCAACGGCTATGCGCGCGACACCAATCCGGAGTTGTCGACGCGCGACGTGCTCAGCTTTCGCAACGTGCATTCGTGCGGCACCAACACGCTGGCTTCGGTGCCGTGCATGTTCTCGCCGCTCGGCAAGGTTGCCTTCGAGGCACGCAAGGACGACTACGAGAACCTGCTCGATGTGATGCAGGCAGCGGGCTTGGCCGTGTTCTGGATCGAGAACCAGTCGGGCTGCAAGGACGTGTGCAATCGCGTGCCGCATGCCGCGGCGGTGGATGGACTGGCACCTGCGGTGAAGGCGGACCAATGCGCTGGCCGAATGCGGCCATGCCGAGCTGTTGAATGGCTACGACAACTCGATCCGCTACACCGACCGCTTTCTCGCGCGGACGATCGACTGGTTGAAGGGCCAGTCGAAGGATTACGACACCGCCATGCTCTACCAGAGCGACCACGGCGAATCGCTCGGCGAATACGGGCTGTTCCTGCACGGCGTGCCGTACAGCTTCGCGCCGGAAGTGCAGAAGCACATTCCGCTGGTGGCATGGTTCAGTGAGGGGATGCGGCGGCGGGAGGGTCTATCGGCGTCGTGCCTGAAGGGGGAGCTGGACCAGGCGTTCACGCACGACAACCTCTATCACACCGCACTGGGCGTGATGGATGTTCGGTCGCCGAGCTACAAGCCGGGGCTGGACATGTTTGCGGGGTGCCGCAGATCGACCTGAAAGCGGGTGCCCGGCGTCACCGGAAGTGGTTAGTCACAAGTGGTTAGTACTTCCAGTGGATGGCAGCATGGCGTGAAGCGCGCACCATCCATCCTGCAACTGCGATCAGATCGGCATTTCGGTCCTCCGCGAGCCGGGGCCTTCGCCCCCGCGCGGTCACTCGCAGCGCTGCGCGGGAGGATGAATTGGCGAAAGTTCTTTTTCATTTTGTCGCGTGGCCATCGCGCGGCAGGTCGGGCAGCGCATTCGTGCTGGCGACTGCGTTGTGCACCCCGTTTGCGCACGCGCAGCAGGTGCCTGTGGTGCCGCCCCAGGCGACGCCAGGCGTTCTGCAGGATCAGTTGCGGCGCGAGATCACGCCCCCTCGTGCCGACGGCGTGCAATTGCCGGCGCTGCCACCTGCGCAGCCGCTTGCCGCGCCGGCCGGCAGCGAGTCGGTTCGCGTGGTGGTCCGGGAGGTGCAGGTCAGCGGCAACACGGCCGTGGCAACCGCCGAGCTCGAGCCGGCATGGCGGGAGATGCTGGGCGCCGATCGACCGCTCTCGGCCGTCTACGACCTCGCCAATGCCCTGACGGCGATCTATCGCAACCGTGGCTATGTGCTGTCGGCGGTCATCGTGCCGCCGCAGACGATCGGCAGCGACGGCGTGGTGCGGTTGCAGGCGGTCGAAGGTTTTGTGGGCAAGGTCGACTTCGCGCCCGATTTCACACCCACCGATCGCATGCGCGCCGAAGCGCAGGTGATCGCTACCGAGAAGCCGCTCACCATCCGCACGCTGGAGCGGCAACTGCTGCTGATCAACGAACTGCCCGGCGTCACGGCGCAGGCCTACTTCGAGCCGGGGCCTGCAACGGGTGAAGCGCTGCTGACCATCAAGGCGGTACGTCGCCCCGTGTCGGGCTTCGCCGGTGTGCAGAACCGCGTGTCGCGATTGCTCGGCGACGTGGCCCTCGAAGGCCGCATCACGCTGAACAATCCCCTTGGCCTGGATGACAGTCATTCGTTGCTGCTGCAGACCACCAACCGTTTCCGCCTGAAATCCGTCGGCTATTTCTACAACCAGCCGCTGGGCACCGACGGCCTGGCAATGAATCTTTTTCTCGGGCACGTCGAATCGAAGGTCGAGTCGTCGGGGGCCCTGGTCAGGAGCAAGGCCGACATCGCGACGCTGGGCCTGAGCTATCCACTGATCCGCAGCCGCGCCGAGTCGCTCAGGTTGCGCGCGCGGCTGAACGTCTACAACGGGAAGCAGGATCTGCTGGACGGCCTGTTGATTCAGGACGACAAGGCGCGCGCATTGCGACTGGGCGTCGGCTGGGATCGTAACGATGCGTCCGGTGTCAACTTCGCTGACTTCGAAGTTTCCAAGGGCATCACTGGCCTGGGCGCGACGCGTTCGGGGTCGGACAGCGCCCAGCGTCCCGATGCCGACTATGGCTTCACCAAGTTCAACTGGTTTGCCGGTCGCCTCCAGCAACTGGGCGGCGATTTCAGCCTGCAGGCGTCGGTGCAAGGCCAGTGGACAAACGACCTGCTGCCACTCAGCGAGCGTGCCGCGTTGGGTGGCGAAGTCATCCTGCGCGCCTTCGATGCGGGCGAACTCATCGGCGATCGCGCCTATGCCGGCAAACTCGAACTGCGCTACGAGCCGTCCCTCATCCCCGGCGGTCGCGTCACCTTCTACGGCTATGCCGAAGCCGGCCGCACCGTGACACTGCAAAAGCTGTTGCCCGACATTTCGCAGAAGGGGGGCAGTACCGGCTTCGGGGTGCGCGGCACGCTGGGCAATGGCGCCAACTTCTATGCCGAGCTGGCCAAGCCGCTGCAGCGCAACGTCGCCTACAACAACAGTCGCAGGGCGCGGTTTTTTGCCGGCGTGTCCTACGAGTTCTGAACCGGAGAACGTGATGACTCAGCAGCGCCCATCGACCAGTGCCACCGCGCCCGCCGCAGCGTCGCCGCGCTTCGTGCCCACGCTGCTGGCCCGCAGCCTGCAGGCTGCATTCGCCGTGATTGCCGCGACGGCGGTGGTGGGCGCGGCGCGGGCCAACCCGCAGGGCGGCGTGGTGGTCGGTGGGCAGGCGACGATCTCGCAGCCGTCGCCGGCGCTCACCACCATCCAGCAGAGCAGCCAGCGCGCGGTGATCGACTGGCGCAGCTTCAGCATCGGCGGGAGCGAGGCGGTGCGCTTCAACCAGCCGGGGCCGACGGCCGCCACGCTCAACCGCGTGATCGGCAACGAGCCCTCGAACCTCCTGGGCAGCATGAGTGCCAACGGACGCGTCTACCTGGTCAACCAGAACGGCGTCTTCATCGGGCCCAATGCACAGCTCGATGCCGCGGCCCTGGTGCTGTCGACGGCAAACATCAGCAACAGCGACTTCATGGCCGGCAAGCTGAAGTTCGATCAGCCGGGCAGGCCGGGCGCGAAGATCATCAACGAAGGCCGCATCACGGCGGCCGATGGCGGCCTGGTGGCGATGGTGGCGCCGGGCGTCGAGAACCGCGGGGTGATCTCGGCCCGGCTGGGGCAGGTGGTGCTGGCCGGCGCGCCCGCCTTCAGCCTCGACCTGTTCGGGGATGGCATGGTGAATATCGTGTTGTCGCCGCAGGGCATGCAGACCCTGACCGACGCGGCCGGCAAACCGCTGGCCAACTACGTCGACACCAGCGGCCGCATCACCGCCGAGGGAGGGCGCATCTGGATCGAGGCCGCGCAGGCCCGCGGCATCGTCGACAGCATGGTCAACATCGGCGGGGAACTGCGCGCGACGCGCGTCGCCCAGCGCGGCGGCGAGATCACTTTGCTCGGCGGCGACCGGCTCGCGGTCTCGGGCAGCGTCATCGCCACCGATGCGGCCGGCGTGGGCGGCACGATCGGCGCCAGCGCCGACCACATCGCGCTCGCCGCAGGTGCCAGGCTGGACGCCAGCGGTACGGCCGGCGGTGGCGCAGTTCGCGTCGGCGGCGGCTACCAGGGCAGAAGCACGGTGCCGGGCGCGCAAGGCAACGCACGCACTTTGGACGTGGCCGAGGGCGCCGAGATCCGGGCCGACGCGACGGTCCATGGAAACGGCGGCCAGGTCGTGCTTTGGAGCGACGAGGCCACCCGCTTCTCGGGCAGCGCCAGCGCGCGCGCCGGTGGGCTGGGCGGCGACGGCGGGCTTATCGAGGTGTCTGGCAAGAAGAGACTGGCATTCGATGGAAGGGCGGACGCTTCGGCTGCAAACGGCAAGGCCGGCGCGCTGCTGCTCGATCCGGGATCGCTCACGGTGGCCGACCAGGGCAGCGGCGGTTTCACCGCTGCGGGCAGCGACTCGACCGTGGGCGCGGAGACCCTCAACCAGGTGCTGCGCGGCGGCACCTCAGTGACCTTGCAAGCCGACGACGACATCGTCATCGCCTCTGTCATCGATGGCCGGCCCCTGACCGGCTCGGGCGGCGCCTGGGCCGGGGCTGGGCTCACGCTCGATGCGGGACGCAACGTGTCGGTCAATCAGTACGTCGTGCTGGCGGGCGGCGCGTTCTCGTCCACCAGCCGCGGTGGGAGCTTCACCCAGGCAGCGGACACCGGCATCGTGTCGCTGGCCGCCGACGGCCGGCTGGGCGCCGGTGCGATCAGCGTGCAGGCCAGCGGGCCGGTGCGCACGCAGTACCTGCTCACGCAGGGCGGTGTGACTCTGCAGAGTTCGGGTGGCGCGGTGGAGGCGTCGCGGTCCATCGGCGGCAGCTTTGCCGGCGCGCCGGCGCCGGTGCAATCGCTCAATGTCACGGCGGGCACTGGCATCAGCCTGGCGGCAGGCGCCGCCGCGAGCGGCGACATCGTGCTGAACGCCGGGGGTGCCGCTCAGCTCGGCCCGCTCGATACGGGAGGGCGGCTCGATGTGCAGGCTGCCTCCGTCGCCGCCGCGGGCGGCCTGCGCGCGGCGCAGGGCGTCGAACTGCTCGCGCGCACCGGCAATCTCGATCTGGCCGGCGTGGAGAGCGGCAGCGGCATGCTGCGCGGCTCCGCGACGCTCGGCAACATCACGACCCAGGACGGATCGACCTTGCTGGCGCGCGGCGGGCAATTGACCCTGCAGGCCGGTGGAAGCGTAACGGCGCGCGGCGCGCTGGCGGCCAACGACCCGCAGAACTACCGCACGTCGTCGGTCGCCGGCAACGTGGGCGTGACCGCGGGGGGCGATGTCACCGTCAACGAACTGGTGGCGCGCGGCGCAGTCGACATCACCAGCACCGGCGGTGCCGTGACGCTCGCGCGTTCGGTCGGTGGCACCGACAGCACCGCACCGTCGGTTGGCGCGCTGCGGCTGAGCGCCTGGGGCGACATCACGCTGTCGGGTCTGAACCTGACGGGTGCGGCCGAAGGAACCACCGGGCTGTCGGTGCGGGCCGGCCGCCGGCTCGACGGCGGCAACAACGAAGTCCTGAACCCCGGCGGCGGCCGGATCGCCGTCAACGAACGCATCGGCGTCGGCAGCGGCAATCTCGAATTCGGGCCTGCCAACCCAACCTCGAACTCGAACTATCAGATCACCCTGGCGCAGGGCGTCTATGCCCGCAGCGGCGCGAGTTCGATCACCTTCAATGCGCCGGTGGTGACTTCGGAGCAATCCATCCTGTCGGCCTGGCGCTCGGCACTGCAGGTCGGCTCGCTCCAGTTCACGACCGCGCCGACGCTGAGCGCAGGTCAGCAGACGGCGCTGCAAAACGGCGACCTGTTGCAGGACATGCTGCTGATCCCGGTGCAACTCAACAATGACAACGCGAGGCAACTCGTGGAGGCCGGCGGCGGGCTGCGCGTCGTCTACCAGGCAGGCGCAATCTCCGCCGTCTGTGCGAGCACCGCGTGCGTCGGCGCCACGCCCGAGACGCAGTACTGGCTGGTGCCGAAGATCGTGGTCTCGAACCAGGAGCCTGCGGCGCAGGCCAGCTCCGGCGCGATCACGTTCAACGGCGGCGTGCGGCTCGGGACGGTGGCCTCCGGGCCCGCGCAGGGTCTGACCTCGTCCGCGCTGAAGGTGATCGTTCCGGCCTCCGCGACCGAGCGGGTTGTCAGCACCTACAACAACATTCCTGGCTACCTGGCCAACCTGATGGGCAAGGTGCGCTTCGACATTTTCGGCGGCAACGTGGAGGCGGTTGCCAACACCGGCAATACGGAATTCCGCACCAACCCGCCTGTGTCCCTGGCGCTCGACAACCTCTCTGCGACGGGGAGCAGCCTGCTGGGCTATTCCGCCTACATCTATCTGGTCCCGACGGCCACCGACCTGCAACGCAACAACATCGCCTCCATTGTCTACTCGGATGCGCTGATCACCGCGCCGGTTACGAGTGCCACGCCGACCGTCAGCGCGCTGCCGATCCAGGTGACCATGTTCCCGGGCGCGCTGAGCCGGGAGGGCGTCGGCGCCAGTTCATCCGTGCCCGATTCGGGAACGATCCTGCCGTCCAGCGGCACCTTCAGCTTCAACTCCTCGTCCAACCCTTCGGGTTTCGCGCCCATCGGCGGCAGCGGCACCACGCTGGGCCAGCAGGTGCTCGCGGCGGTCATTCCAGCCCAGCCCGCCACGGCGACAGGCAATGG
This sequence comes from Variovorax sp., assembly GCA_004211245.1. Classification (GTDB taxonomy): domain Bacteria; phylum Pseudomonadota; class Gammaproteobacteria; order Burkholderiales; family Burkholderiaceae_C; genus Variovorax. The sequence continues at coordinate 4,125 of SEGN01000085.1, read as the reverse complement.
CGGAAACGGCGGTGGCGCGGGGACGGGCGGCGGCACGGCAACGGGTGGTTCCGGCACCGGGGTCGGCACTGGAACCGGTGGAACCAGCGGAAGCGGCGGCAGCGGAACCGTCGTCACGACAGGGCTCACCAATGTGCGCGACAGCAGCTCGTCGGCGGACCCCAACGTCGTGATCGCCGCCAGCGCAATGGCGCGCGACGCCACCGAGCGGGAAGCAGGTGCCGGCTGTGGCGGCGGCGACCGCATCGTGGTGGGTCGTGGCCGAGCCGACGAGGCCGACGGCGGTGCCATGCCCGCGCTGCGCGGCGCGCCGCCGCCGGTGTTCCGGACCCGCTACGTGCTTGGCGCGGTGTCGCCGTCACTGCCTGCCGCCGACCGCAGTTCGATCGGAAGCGGCGACAGCGGCGGCGGCAGCAGCAGCACATGTCAGTGAGATCGCGCCTCGCCCGCTGGGTCGCGGCGCTGCTGGTGTTCGGGGCCGCACTGGCGGGCCAGGCCGCGGTGCCGACGAGCATCCCCCAGTTCCGCGTCGATGCCGTGATGCATACCGCGGCGATCGGGCAGATACGCGCCGACGCGCCGCGCAACCGAGTCGTCACCCTGAGCAGCGATCGCACGGTGCGCATCTGGCAGCTGCCCTCGTTGCGGCTAATCCGCGTGCTTCGGTTGCCGCAGGAGGGTTCGATCGAAGGCTTGCCGGTCGGCCTGGCGATCAGCCCTGACGGCCGCACCGTCGCCGTGGGCGGCTGGACCGGCAGGACCTGGGAGCAGACCACCTCGATTTACCTCTACGACAGCGTCACCGGCCAGATGACCCGCCGCATCGGCGGCTTCCAGGAACTCATCAGCGCGCTCGACTGGTCGCCCGATGGCCGCTTCCTGGCGGTTGGCCAGGCCGGGTCGCAAGGGGTCCAAATACTCGACACGGTCGCCTGGAAGGCCGTGGCCCGCGATCCCGAGTACCAGGACTCGGTGAGCTTCCTGCACTACTCGGCGCAGGGCATGCTGGCCGCGAGCGCAGGCGACGGTTCGGTGCGGCTCTACGACACGGCCCATGGGCTGGTGGCGCGCCAGTCGGTGGGCGTGTCGAAGCTGCTCGGCGGCGTGCGCTTCTCGCCGGACGGCAAGCTGCTGGCGCTGGGCGTGATCGACAAGCCGCTGGCGATGGTGCTCAAGGTGCCGTCGCTCGACCTCGCCGCCTTGCGCCAGGTGCCGGACGCGCAGCAGAAGGGGCTGTGCTGCATCGCCTGGTCGCGTGACGGCAGCGCTCTGTTCCTCAATGGCGAGCACGGTGGCAGCGGGGCGACGCCGCTCTATCGTTTCGATGGCGGCGGTCTCGGCGCGATGCAGACGCTGCCGATCGGCAACCAGCGCTTCACCAACATGCTGCCGTTGCCGGACGGCAAGCTGCTGTTTGCCACCAGCACGCCGTCGCTGGCGCTGCTGGACGCCGGCGGCAGGATGCTGCGCACGGTCGGCACGGTCATCGCCGACACGCGTGACAGCGCCTCGGCGGTGGTGCTGAGCGCTGATGCACAAACCATCGCGATGCCGACCGCGCGCGGCGGTGCCCAGGTGCGGACCTTCTCGGTGCCGATGCTGGAGCAGCCGCCGATCGATGCGCGGCTGCTGCCGCCGCGCGCCCCCGATGGGCGCTTCGCCCTGGAGGGCTTTTCGCCCGCCACCGCGGCGCCCAAGGTCAACGGCAAGCCGCTCGAGATCCATGCCGGTGACCGTGTCGCCGCGTATGCGATGGCGCATGACGGCAGCGCGCTGTTCGTCGGCACCAGCTGGTACCTGATCAAGCTCGACCCCTCGGGCCAGGCGGTCTGGCGGCAGAACTTCAGCAGCGAACTGCGCGGCGTGAATGCCAGCGCGGACGGCACTCTGGTGGTCATCACGCTGGCCGACGGCACCGCGCGCTGGCTGCGCCCCTCGGACGGAAGCGAGGTGCTGGCGCTGTTCGCGCACAACAACGGCCGCGACTGGGTCCTGTGGCGGCCTGACGGCTACTACGCTTCGTCGGAGGAGGGTGACCAGTACGTCGGCTGGCATGTCAACCGCGGGCTCGAGCGCGAACCCGACTTTTACCGCGCGGTGCAGTTCGAGCGCGTGTTCTACCGGCCCGACCTGTTGCGCAGCGCGCTCGATGCGCCGTCGCCGGCAGCGCCGCCGCAGCGCACGGCGGGCGCGCGCACGCGCGGCGCGCCGGCCTCGGCCGTGGCGCCAGGCAGCGCATTGGCCCTGGAGCTCGAACCGATCGCACCGGCGCGCCTGGCCGTGCGCGAGACCCGCACGCGCCTCAATGCGAACGGGCGGGTCGAGATCTCGCTGCAGGTGACCGGCCAGGCGCGCACCTTGCCGATGGCGCAGCTGGCGGTGTACCTGAACGGCATACCGGTCACGCCGAGCGCGCAGCGCGACCTCGGCGGCGGCGAGCGCATGCGATTCGAGCGCACGCTGGTGGTCGAGAGCGATCGGGCCGAGAACGACATCCGCATCGAGGTCGACCAGGCCCAGTCGCTCGGGCTGGTCGAGACCTATGCCGAACTGCCTGCCGCAGTGCCGAAGCGGCCGGGCGCGCGCGGCCGTCTGATCGTGCTGGCGGTCGGCATCAACGAATTCGTCAACATCCCCGACCGGCGCAAGCGCGCCTTGCCCGACCTGGCCTATGCGGCGCAGGACGCGCAGGCCTTCTCGGAAGCGCTGTCTGCGGCTTCGGGCGGGTTGTTCCGCGAGGTGAAGACCGTGCTGCTGAACGACTTCACCGAGACCAAGCCCGACCAGGCCGAGATCCGCAAGGCACTGTTGCAACTGCAGCAGGCCGGGCCCGACGACACGGTGGTGTTGTTCCTGGCCTCGCACGGTTTCAGCGACAAGGCCGGCAACTACTTCTTCCTGAACCGCGACAGCAGCTACGAAGACGTTGTCGGTGTCGTCAAGGGCACCAACGTGAGCGGGGAAGCGCCCACGCTGCTGAGCTGGACCGTGTTCTTCGACGCGCTGCGCAAGACCGCCGGACGGCGCATGCTGATCGTCGACACCTGTCACGCCCAGAAGATCGAAGGCACGCTGGACACGCATGCCCTGCGCAAGCGCTCGGCAGCCTCCAGCTTCGCCTTCATGGTCGCGGCCAAGGGCGACGAGCCGTCGCAGGAGTACGACGAGGGCGGGCATGGCCTGTTCACCTATGCGCTGATGGACGCCCTGAAGCCCGCGTCGGACCGCAATGGTGATGGCGTGGTGTCGCTGGCCGAGGCGTTCCAGCACCTGGCACCGATGGTCGAGAAACTGCACGACCCGCGCGCCGGGCCGCAGACGCCGCAACTGATTGCGCCCGGGCCGCTCGGGGAGTTGCCGCTCGCGATGGTGGGACGCTGAATACAACCCGACGAGGGCACCAATGGCACATTCAGCAAGGCAGGAAGAATGGAATTTCGAAGAAGGGTTTTCGCATCCACCAGATGTCCGCAACGCGTATGGCGGCGAAACGATTTTCCGCGCGCACGGTGGCTCGTCGCAGGAAAGTGGCAACTGCTTTTTCACGCCGGCCGTCGAGGGCGAGCTCATTGGCAGCTGGACGGCGGAACTGCTGGAGCGCGAATTGAATGCAGCCCTATGGGGCAATGACTTCGAGGTGCTGACTCGCTACTGCATCAAACCGGGAGTTCCCTACAAGATCGGCGCGATCGCGCACGATCGCTACGCAGGCCTCGACTTCGGGCGCACGTTCGAGCAACGTGCGTTCCTGACGCCGAGCGGTATCTTCAGGCAAGTGACGTTTTTCTGGCAGAAGGGCGACACGATCGACAAGTTCACGTTGAAAGGCCAAAGCCTTGCGCTGGCGCCTGGCCGCTACGCGCGCGAGGCCTCCCAACGCGCCAAACGATTCAATCAGTGAGTTTTCGGCTTCTCCCGCGGCACCCGCCCCATCAGGAAGAACTCGTTGTTCGGCTGCATCCCGCTGAAGCTTGCCATGCGGTTGGAGAGACCGAAGAAGGCCGTGATCGCCGCGATGTCCCAGATGTCCTCGTCGTCGAAGCCGTGCGCATGCAGCGGCGCAAAGTCGTTGTCGTCGATCTCGTGCGAGCGGTCGCAGACCTTCATCGCGAAGTCGAGCATCGC
>SEGN01000456.1 GCA_004211245.1 Variovorax sp. | reverse complement strand
GGCCAGACCGTGGCTGGCCGGTACCTCGGCGTGGCCAGCGTCGAGTGGCAGCGCCCGTTCGTCTACCAGGGCCGGATGACCGATTTCGAGAGCACCGTGTTCGTGGATGCGGGCGCGGTTGCCGACAAGGTCGGCCTGCTCAAGGCCAAGGTGGGCGTCGGCGTGGGCGCGCGCTGGAAAAGCCCGGTCGGACCGGTGCAGGCGGACGTCGCCTACGGCGTCGACGTGAGGAAATTGCGCCTGCACCTGCGCCTGGGTTTCACCTTCTGACCGCGCGATGCAGCAGCAGCCCGATACCTCCGCTCCCGACCCCGCCATGGCCCGGCCGCCGCGCCGCTCGCGCCTGCGCCGCGCACTGCGCGCCGGCGCCTGGGCACTCGGCGGCCTGTTCGCGCTGCTGCTGGTGCTGGTGGCCGTGGGGTGGTGGTGGATCGGCTCGAACCAGTCGCTCGCGTTCACGCTGGCCCAGGCGGCCCGCTACCTGCCGGCCGGCCAGACGCTGCAGACGCGCGACGTCAGCGGGTCGGTGCGCAACGGCGGGCGCATCGGCTTCCTGCGCTGGGAGAGCCCGACGCTCGCCGTCGAGGTGCACCGGGCCACCATCGGCTGGAGCTTGCGACCGCTGCTGAGCCGCCAGCTCAAACTCGGCGAAGTGCATGCCGCGCTGATCACGGCCGAGCGCCGCGGCCCGCCCGAAGTCACGCCGACCGAGCCGATCGAACAGCTGGCGCTGCCGATCGAGATCGACGTGCCGTTCCGTGTCGATGCCTTGCGTTGGGCCGGCCCGCCGCCCCTCGCAGCCGACAAGCTGGCCGGCCACTACCGCTACACCGACGCCCACCACGCGCTGCAACTCGACGGCGTCGACATCGCCGACGGGCACTACAGCGGAAAGCTCCGGCTGCAGGGCCCGGCGCCGATGGCGATCGAGGCCACGCTCGATGGCCAGGTGCGCGCGCCGCTCGACAAGGAGCGCAACCTCGATGTGCTGGCCAGCGCCACGGTCAAGGGCACGCTGGCCGGGCGCGATGCACGCCTCGCGGTCGATGCCGAAGTCAAGCCGGCCACGCAGGACGAAGCGGCGCCGATGCAGGCCAGGCTCGCCGCGAACATCGCGCCGTGGCTGCCGCAGCCAGTCATCGACGCAAAGGCCGATCTGCAGAACCTCGACCTCGCGCGGCTCTGGCCGGACGCGCCCACCACGCTGCTGAGCGGCGGCCTGGTCGCCGGCCCCGATGTCGCGGCCGGCCCGAACGGTTGGCAAGGCAAGGTCGATGTGCGCAATGACGCGCCCGGCCCATGGGACAAGGGCAAGTTGCCGGTCGAGCGGGTCGAGGCACAGGCCGGCTTCGACGGCACCAACTGGACCATCCCACAGGCCACCGTGCGCGCCGGCGGCGGCCGCATCGTCGCCGAAGGCCGCTGGAGCCCGGCGCCCGCGCCCTGGCAGATCCAGGCGACCGTGCAGGACGTTCGCCCCGGCGAGCTGCACACCCAACTGGCCGGCGCGCGCATCGACGGTCGACTCAGCGCCGAACAGCGCGGCGAGGCCTTGTTGTTCGACATCGCGCTCAACGCCGATGGCGGTGCCGGTGCAACCGGCGCGCTGCAGGGCCTGCGGCTCGACCGCGCCATCGCGCGGGGCCAGTGGCAGGACCAGGTGCTGGACTTGCGCACCCTGCGCATCGACGCGCTGCGCACCCACATCGAGGGCGCGCTGCAACTGCGCGTGGCCGAGCAGGCCGGCAGCGGCAAGCTGCAGATGACGCTGCCCGGCGGCAGCGCGCGGATCGACGGGCGCATCGCGCCGGCCCAGGGCGCCGGCGTGGTGCAGGCGCAGGTCGACGATGCCGCTGCGCTGCAGAAATGGATCGAGCAGCTGCCCGGCCTCGACAAGGCCTTCGCCGGCACCGGCGTCGCCGGCAACGCGAAGCTCGACGCGCGCTGGCAAGGCGGCTGGCAGGCGGTGCAGCGTCGGCTGCAGAACCTCGAGCAGCCGGCCGGTCGCTCGGCCGAACCGACGCTTCAGGCCACGCTGGCCGCGCCGCGCCTCGACCTCACGCTGCCGGCGGCGGCAGCTGGCAGCCCGGCCAGCGCGATCCAGTTGCGCGGCCTGCGCGCCGAGTTGGGCGGCAGCCTGGCGCAGGCCACGCTGTCGCTGCAGGGGGAAGCCACGAGCGGCACGCGCAAGATCACGCTCGACACCCGTGCCAGCGGCGGCCTGGCGCGCGCCAACCAGTGGCAGGCGGCGCTCGCCAG
>SEGN01000455.1 GCA_004211245.1 Variovorax sp. | reverse complement strand
TTCGGTATACCGATTCAGTGTATTTACAATCGGCAGATATGTCCAGCAAGACCGAAGAAATCGTTTCGAGCATCCGCAACGCGGTCGCGGGGCACCGGCTGCTTCCCGGCGTGCAATTGCGTGAGGTCGGGTTGGGCAAGCTCTACGGCGTGAGCCGTACGGTCGTCCGGCAGGCTTTGCAGACTCTGGCGCGCGAAGGGTTGGTCGACCTGACGCCTGGCAGGATCGCCTCGGTCGCCAAACCGACACCCCAGGAAGCGCGCGATACCTTCGAGCTGCGGTGGGTGATCGAGCGGCACGCCACGCAGACGTTGGCGCAGAAGATCACGGAGAAAAACGTGGCCGCTTTGCGCGCTCACGTGAAACTGGAGAACGCGGCGCGTGCGGCGAGCGATGCAGAAGGCGTGCGCAGGCTGGGCGCCGCTTTCCATGTTCTCGTGGCACAACTGGCCGGCAACGAGTTGCTCGTGCGGACACTGGAGCAACTGATTGCACGCATTGCGCTGATCCTCCTGCTCTACCGACACGACTACGATCAGCATGTGGAGTGCCTCCAGGACGAGCATTCGAGATTTGTCGATCTGCTCGAATCCGGTGCGACCAGCAAGGCGCTGCGGCTTCTGCAGAAGCATCTGCAGACGGTCGAAGGCAGTCTTCGCATCGAAAACATGGCGGCGGTGGACGATCCTCACCTGCATCGCGCGCTGCTTGCCGATTGAGCGGCCCGCAGCCGACGTGCGACGCCTGCCTTATCCAGCTTGTTGTCGAAACCGCCTCGCAACCCGCATGAAGACTGGTGCATATGCTTATCCGCATAAAGCGCGAACTAAAAGATAGTTTGTTTCCATAAGGGCTCTCCCTAGAGTCACGGCTCCTACGCAATTACAGCGATATGAGCCTCGACCTCGAACACATCAACGCCGAACTCGGCCGCAACGCACAAGGCTTGGTGGACTGGGCCATTGGCCTCGGCCAACCGGCCATCGTCACGACCAACTTCCGGCCCTTCGAGGCGGTGATCCTGCACATGGTCACGCGTGCCAAGCCCGACCTGCCGGTGGTCTGGATGGACAACGGCTACAACACCGAAGCCACCTACCGCTTCGCCGACGAGGTGACGAGGCAACTGGGGCTGAAGCTGCACATCTACCTGCCGCGCCGCTCGCGCGCGCACCGCGAGGCGGTAGACGGCCCGACGCCGGCGCTGGACGATCCACGCCACGCCGCGTTCACCGAAGAAGTGAAGCTGGAACCCTTCGCACGTGCCTTGCGCGAGACGGCGCCGAAAGTGTGGTTCACCGCGCTGCGCGCCACCGACACGGCCGTGCGCGCGCAGATGGCGCCGGTGAGCCTCAACCCGGACGGCTTGATCAAGGTCGCCCCGCTCCTGCACTGGTCATCGAAAGACCTTCACGACTACTGCGAGCAGCACGGCCTGCCCAACAACTTCGACTATGTCGATCCGACCAAGGGCGAGGACAACCGCGAGTGCGGCCTGCATCTCGCCCACTGAAGAAAGGCCGCCATGAACGCCCGTACCGACCAAGAACTCCTGCAGCCACCGATGCACTCCCCCGCGCGCCTCTCCAACACGCACCTCGACGCGCTCGAAGAGGAAACCATCTTCATCCTGCGCGAGGTGGCCGCGGCCTTCGAACGCCCCACCCTGCTGTTCTCCGGCGGCAAGGATTCGCTGGTGTTGCTGAAGTGCGCCGAAAAGGCCTTCGGCGTCGGCCGCATCCCTTACCCGCTGTTGATGATCGACACCGGCCACAACTTCCCTGAAGTCACGGCCTATCGCGACCAGCGCGCGAAGGAACTGGGCGCCGAGTTGATCGTGCGCAGCGTCGAGGACTCGATGGCGCGCGGCACGGTGCGCCTCGCGCATCCGGGCGAATCGCGCAACGCGCACCAGTCGGTAACCCTGCTCGAAGCCATCGAAGAGTTCCGCTTCGACGCGCTGATCGGCGGTGCCCGCCGCGACGAGGAAAAGGCCCGGGCCAAGGAGCGCATCTTTTCGCACCGCGATGCGTTCGGCCAATGGCAGCCGAAGGACCAGCGGCCCGAGCTCTGGACGCTGTTCAACACGCGCCTGGCGCCGGGCGAGCATTTCCGCGTGTTCCCGATTTCCAACTGGACGGAGCTGGATGTCTGGCAATACATCGAGCGCGAGCACGTCGGCCTGCCATCGATCTACTACACCCACAAGCGCGAGGTGGTCGAGCGCCGCGGCCTGCTGGTGCCGGTGACCGGGCTCACGCCGCCGCGCGA
>SEGN01000454.1 GCA_004211245.1 Variovorax sp. | reverse complement strand
CGGCCGGTCGGGCAGGGCCCGGCCAACACGGCCGACAGGTCGCCCGTGCCGAAGCGCACCAGCGGGTAGTCGCGGTTGAAGGTGGTCACGACCACTTCGCCGACCTCGCCTTCGGGCACAGGATCGCCGGTGCCGGGGCGCACGATCTCGAGCAGCACGCCCTCGTCGAGCACCAGCCCTTCGTGTGCGCTCGTTTCGTAGGCGATCAGGCCCAGGTCGGCCGTGGCGTAGCACTGCATGCCGTGCACGCCGCGCTCGGCCAGCCAATCGCGAAGGCTCGGAGGAAAGGCTTCGCCCGACACCAGCGCCTTGGTCAGGCTCGGCAGTGCGACGCGGCTGGCGGCGGCCTTTTCGACCAGGATCTTCAGGAAGCTCGGTGTGCCCGCATAGCCATCGGGCCTGAGTTCGGCGATCGCCTCCAGCTGCTGCTCGGTCTGGCCGGTGCCGCCGGGAAACACGGTGCATCCGAGCGCATGCGCGCCGCTCTCCATGATCGAACCCGCCGGGGTCATGTGGTAGCTGAAGCTGTTGTGGATCAGCTCGCCGCTGCGAAAGCCCGCGGCGTAGAGCGCGCGTGCGGTGCGCCAGTAGTCCGGAGCGCTGCCTTCGGGCTCGTAGATGGTGCCGGGGCTCGCGAACACACGGCGCATGGCGGGGCCGCGCGCGATGGCCGCGAAGCCGCCGAACGGATCGCTCGCGCGGCGTTCCTTCTGCAGTGCCAGCAGTTCGGTCTTGCGCGTCACCGGCAGCTTCGCCAGTGCTGCCCGCGTGGCGATGTCGCCGGGCTCCACGCCGTCGAAGATCGTCGCGAAAGCCGTGGCTGCCGTCTGCGCCTGCAGCACCTGCTTGGGCAGCGCGGCGAGCAGATCGCGCTCGCGCTCGGCCGGATCGCGTACTTCCAGCGCGTCGTAGAAATCGCTCATGCGAGCCACCGTTTTCTGCGCTTGTAGCTCTTGACGTCGCGGAAGCTCTTGCGCTCCGCGCCGCCCACGCCGAGGTAGAACTCCTTGACGTCTTCGTTGTTGGCCAGGTCACTGGCCTTGCCGTCCATCACGATGCGGCCGCTTTCCAGGATGTAGCCGTAGTCGGCGTAGCGCAGTGCCATGTTGGTGTTCTGCTCTGCGAGCAGGAACGTGACACGCTCCTTGGTGTTGAGGTCCTTCACGATCTCGAACACCTCTTCCACGATCTGCGGTGCGAGGCCCATCGAAGGCTCGTCCAGCAGCACCATGGTCGGGTTGGCCATCAACGCACGGCCGATCGCGCACATCTGCTGCTCGCCGCCCGAGGTGTAGGCGGCTTGCGAAGTGCGCCGCGTCTTCAGGCGCGGAAAGTAGGCATAGACCTTCTCCAGCGTCTCGGCCACGGCCGGCTTGCCGTCCCGGCGTGTGTAGGCGCCGGTCATGAGGTTTTCTTCGATGGTCAGGTGCGCGAAGCAGTGGCGACCTTCCATCACCTGGATGAGCCCGCGCTGCACCAGCGCCGCCGGCGACAGGGCCTCGATGCGCTCGCCGCGCAACTCGATCGTGCCCTTGGTCACCGCACCGCGCTCACCGGCGAGCAGGTTGCTCACGGCGCGCAGTGTGGTGGTCTTGCCGGCGCCGTTGCCTCCGAGCAGCGCCACGATGCCACCCTCCGGCACCACGAGCGACACGCCCTTGAGCACCAGGATCACATGGTTGTAGATGACCTCGATGCCATTGACCTCGAGGAGGGTGCGCGGCTCGCTCATCGACTCAGCTCTGGCAATCCGCTGCGTCGCGGCGGGTCAACTTCTTTTCGCCCGCGTACTTGTCGCCGGCGGCCTTGACCATCGGCTTGATGATCTGCTCATCGGCCTGGTACCAGTCGGACATGTCGCCCCACTTGGCGCCGTCCCAGGTGTGCACGCGCGCCCAGGTGGAGCCCATGTGGTCCTGGCATGAAGTGCTGACCGGGCGCATCACGCCCGAGAAGCCGAGCGCATCGAGCTTCTTCTGGTCGAGCGCCAGGTTCTCCATCCCCCAGCGCACCTGCTCGCCGGTCATGACCTTGCCCTTGCCGAAGCGCTCCTGCGCGCGCTTGACGGCTTCGATGGTCAGCATCTGGATGATCACCCCGCGGGTGTAGAGCACCGAGCCCACTTCGTCCTTCGGCCCGGTGCCCTGGCCCTTGTCGTGCACCGTCTTCAGGATGTCCTGGATCACCTTGGGCTGCGTGCCCGAGGTGTTGAGCGCCAGCGCGTTGTAGCCCTTGGCGTTGGCACCGACGTCCTTGGTGTCGGGTTCGGCGCC
>SEGN01000084.1 GCA_004211245.1 Variovorax sp. | reverse complement strand
GCCGTTCAGTGCCGTGTAGAGGCGCTTGAGCGAATTGCGCGCGTCGTCGAGGTGCACGTCGCTGTAGTTGAGGTCGCTGCGGTAATGCGTTCGAACGAGGAAGAAACGCAGCGTCTCGGCGTCGTATTTCGCCAGCACCTCGCGGATCGTGAAAAAATTGCCCAGGCTCTTGGACATCTTCTCGTTGTCCACCCGCACGAAGCCGTTGTGCACCCAGTAGCGCGCCAGCGGCTTGCCGTGCGCGCCTTCGCTCTGCGCGATCTCGTTCTCGTGGTGCGGGAACTGAAGATCCACGCCACCGCCGTGGATGTCGAAGGTTTCGCCCAGTGTGGCGCAGCTCATGGCAGAGCACTCGATGTGCCAGCCGGGGCGGCCCGTACCGAATGCGCTGTCCCACTTGGCATCGTCCGGCTCGGTCGGCTTGGCCGCCTTCCAGAGCACGAAGTCGAGCGGGTCTTCCTTGCCGTCGAGCACGGCCACGCGCTCACCGGCGTGCAGTTCGTCGAGCGACTTTCCCGAGAGCTTGCCGTAGCCCGGAAACTTGCGCACTGCGTAGTTCACGTCGCCATCCGGCGATCGATAGGCCAGCCCCCTGTCTTCCAGGGTGCGGATGATGCGGAGCATCTGTGGCACGTATTCGGTTGCGCGCGGCTCGATCGTCGGTGCCTCGATGCCGAGTGCGCCGATGTCCTGGTGCATGGCTTCGACGGTCTCTTCGGTCAATGCACGGATCGTGATGCCGCGTGCCAGCGCACGCGCAATGATCTTGTCGTCGATGTCGGTGATGTTGCGCACGTAGGTCACGGCGTACCCGCTCGCGCGCAGCCATCGCTGCACCACGTCGAACGCCATCATCATGCGCGCGTGTCCGATATGGCACAGGTCATACACCGTCATGCCGCAGACGTACATGCCCACCCGGCCGGGTTGCAAAGGAGAAAACTCCTCCAGTTCACGCGACAGCGTGTTGTAGATGCGCAGACTCATGGAATTCGGACGGCGGCCGTTTGCGCTCGCACGTTGCTGGCGCAACGACTGCAAAAAGGCCGCGGATTTCAGGGGTGTTGGGGCGATGGCGACGAGGGGCGGGACGTGGACCCTCGGCTACAATCCACCGCAGTATAAACGGCCCCCGACGGGTCAATCCGGGTGTTTTCAACGTCCCGGATCAGCCCTTTTTCCAGAGGCTTCATGAAGCACGCCGCATCCCCCCTGCACTCTTTGTCCCGCACGGTCCTGGGCGCCGCGCTCGCGCTGGTCTTGATGGGCGCGGCCCACGCGGACGACTATGCCGACGTCAATCAATTGCTGCGACAGGGCAAGGCGTCCGAGGCGCTTGTCAAGGCCGACGCCTATATCGCCGGCAAGCCACGCGACCCGCAGATGCGCTTCCTGCGCGGGGTGATCCTGTCGGAACAGGGCAAGCAGGCCGACGCAACCGTGGCCTTTACCCAGCTCACCCAGGATTTCCCGGAGCTGCCCGAGCCGTACAACAACCTGGCCGCGCTGTACGCGGCACAGAGCCAGTTCGAGAAGGCACGCGTCGCGCTCGAGATGGCGATCCGGCTGAACCCGAACTACGCCACCGCCTATGAGAATCTTGGCGACGTGCACCTGCGGCTTGCAGCCCAGTCGTACAACAAGGCGCAATCGTTCGCGACCGCCAACGCCAGCGTCGCACCCAAGCTCACGCTGGTTCGCCAGATCATCACGCCGACAGCCGAGAAGGCCGCGAGCACGCTGCCTGCCGCAGTGCCGCAAGCGACCAAACCCGGCACCCGCAAGTAACCCCGCCACCTGGCGCTGCTCCGGCGGTGCCGGTGGCAACGCCATCGAAAGCGAGCTTCACTTGACCCTTACCTCATTCACACGCCGTGCCGCCCTGGTCTTCGGCACCGCCGCGTTGCTCGCGTCCGCCGCCTGGGCGCAAGGCGCCGATCCGCGCGTGAAGCTCACCACCTCGATGGGCGACATCGTCGTGCAGCTCGACCCGGCCAAGGCGCCGAAAACCGTCGCCAACTTCCTGCAGTACGTCCGGGACAAGCACTACGACGGCACGGTCTTTCACCGCGTGATCGACGGCTTCATGGTCCAGGGCGGCGGCTTCACCGCCGACCTGAAGCAGAAGCCCACGCGCCCGCCCGTGCAGCTCGAGGCCGGCAACGGCCTGAAGAATGACAAGTACACCATTGCAATGGCGCGCACGAGCGACCCGAACTCGGCCACCGCGCAGTTCTTCATCAACGTGAAGGACAACGCCATGCTCAATGCACCCAACCCCGACGGCCACGGCTACACCGTGTTCGGCAAGGTCGTGTCGGGCGGCGACGTGGTCGACAAGATCCGCGCGGCACGCACCGGCAGCAAGGGCGGCATGGGTGACGTGCCGCTCGAACCCATCACCATCCAGTCCGCCACCGTCGTGGCGAAGTAACGCAAGGAAAACCGCAACATGAGCAACCCCCAAGTCGAACTGCACATCAAAAACCATGGCGTGATCACGCTCGAACTCGACCGCGCCAAGGCGCCGAAGTCGGTCGACAATTTCCTCGCCTATGTGAAGAAGGGCCACTACGACAACACCGTGTTCCACCGTGTCATCCCCGGCTTCATGGTGCAGGGCGGCGGCTTCGAGCCCGGCATGACGCAAAAGCCGACCGGCGCCGAGATCGAGAACGAAGCCAACAACGGCCTGAAGAACGACAAGTACACCGTGGCGATGGCGCGCACCAACGCACCGCACTCGGCCACGGCCCAGTTCTTCATCAACGCCTCGAACAACGGCTTCCTGAACCACACCGCGCCGTCGGCGCAGGGCTGGGGCTATGCGGTGTTCGGCAAGGCGATATCGGGCACCGATGTGGTGGACAAGATCGAAGGCGTCAAGACCGGACGCAAGGGCTTCCACGACGACGTGCCGCTGGAAGACGTCGTGATCGAGAAAGCCGTCGTCACGGTGGAATGACGCCGTTTGCCGAGCTGCCAGCGCCTGCCGGCTGGCGCACGGTCGACCTGATCTCCGATCTGCATTTGCAGGCCGGCGAGCCCGCCACCTTCGAGGCATGGCGCGGCTACATGCAGAGCACGCCGGCGGATGCTGTGTTCATCCTCGGCGACCTGTTCGAAGTGTGGATCGGTGACGATGCCGCCACCCTGCCCGGCTTCGAAGCGCAATGCGCAGAGGTGCTGCGCGAGGCCGCGCAACGCCGTCCGGTGTTCTTCATGCACGGCAACCGCGACTTCCTGCTCGGCACGCGCTTTGCAGCTGATTGCAACATCACGCTGCTGGCCGACCCGACCGTGCTGTCGTTGCACGGCGAACGCTGGCTGCTGAGCCATGGCGACGAACTCTGCCTGGAAGACCGCGACTACCTCGCGTTCCGGGCACAGGTGCGCACGACCGAATGGCAACAGGCGTTCCTCGCCCGTCCGCTCCAAGAACGCCGCGCGCTCGCGCGCTCGATGCGCACGCAAAGCGAGGACCGCAAGCGCAGCCCCGGCATGGTCTGGGCCGACGTCGACGGCGACGCCGCGCGGCGCTGGCTGCGCCGCGCCGATGCGCACACGCTGATTCACGGCCACACGCACCGCCCGGCGGAGCACGACCTCGGCGACGGCCTGCGCCGCATCGTGCTGAGCGACTGGGATGCCGCCGCGCATCCGCCGCGGGCGCAATTGCTCTGCCTCTCCATCGCCGGCGCCCAGCGCGTCGACCTGCGCTGATGTTCGGCTGGCTGCGTGGCCTGCGCGCCGCGCCTGCGATCCCCGAAGCTGCCTGGCAGGCCACCCTGCGCCGCTACCGCTTTCTGGCCGAACTGCCCGAGGCCGACGGCATGCGCCTGCGCGAGCTGGCGGCCCTGTTTCTGCGCGACAAGCGCTTTCACGGCGCTGGCGATTTCGCCATCACCGACGAAGTGGCGCTGGCCATCGCGGCGCAGGCCGTGCGGCCCTTGCTGCACCTGCCGGGCGGGCTCGACTGGTACGACGATTTCGTCGGCATCGTGGTGCATGCGGGGGAGGTCGTGGCGCGCCGCCGCGTCACGGACGTCGACGCCGTGGTGCACGAGTACGACGAGGTGATCGCCGGCGAAGCGATGGAGCATGGCCCGGTGATGCTGAGCTGGCAGGACGTGCTGGCCAGCAGTGTGACGACCGACGACGGCTACAACGTGGTGATCCACGAATTCGCCCACAAGATCGACATGCGTGACGGCGCGGTCGACGGCTGCCCGCCACTGCCGCCCGCAGCGCGGACGACGTGGCTGAACCTCATGCAAACGGCTTACGAACGCTTTCGCGAAAAGACGATCCTGGCGGATCGCTTCGGGGCCGAACCGCCCTGGCTCGACGCCTACGGTGCCGAGTCGATCGGCGAGTTCTTTGCAGTGACCTGCGAAGCGTATTTTGTGAACCGGGCCCGTTTCGGCGAGGAGTTCGCCGAACTGCTCGGCCTGTTCGACGGATTCTTCAGACCGGCTCGCTGACGGTCACCGGCTGCGCTGTCCTTCGGTCAGGCTGTCGAGCTGAAACTTGCCGCTCTTGTCCCAGAGCCAGGTTTCGACATAGGTGTGCGCACCGAGTCGGCCAGGTTCCGGCAATGGCGACGCCTTCTTGATCAGCTCGACGATCTGCAAGCTGACCTCCGGCGCATGCTCGGGCGCCCGCATGAACGTCACCGCCTCCACCGCGCCCTTCGCATCGAGGTGCGTCTCGACCGTGGCCACGGCATAGACCAACGGCGGGATCTTGCCCTTGTAGATGCGGTCGGCGTAACGCGTGTAGATGTGGCGGGCGCCCGTCTTGCGATAGCTGCGAACAGCCGTCGTCTGGGCCGTGATGCGACGCACAGGCGCCGGCAACGCGGCCTTGGCTTCTTCCTGTGCGGGCGTCAGGGTCGGTGCGGCGGTATCGCCTTCGGCCGGCTCTTTCGACGGTGCCAGCAGGCCGCAGCCACCGAGCACCGCGGCGATCGCGGCAGCAGCCATCGACAATCCAAAACGGCGCAGCGACATGGCGGCCTAACCCTTGAGCAGTGTCTTCAGCACGTTCTGCAGGCGGCGTGCCGTGGCGGCGTCGTGCCCGCTGGACAGCACTTTTGCCGCATCCTGACCCCAGGTCTGGGCGGGCGCCGGGTCGTTGCGCTTCGTGAGCAACTGGAGCTGCAGGGCCCGACGGGCGTCCACATGCTCGGCCGGCGTCGGCACTTCGGCGGCGATCTCCAGGCGCAGCAGCGCGTCGGACGCACTGCCCGCCGGCGGCGCGCTCACGGCTTGCGACCAGGCGCCGCGCACCGCCGGAGACACCGCACGCCCGAACTCCTGGACGCTCGGCACGCCGGCGCCATCGCGCTTCTCCCACGCACCGAGCAACTGCGTCAGGGCCTCGCCATGGGCTTGCGCTGCCAGCTTGCGCAGTGCCGCCTGCGCGTGTTCGACGGCATCACGCTGGGCGCGGAAGGCCGCGTCGCCGAGCCGCGGACCGCGGTCTTCGAAACGCGGTGCGCCGCGATCGCCGCGCTCCCCGAAACCACCCGCACGATCAGGCCGCCCGCCGGGGCCGCGGCTGTCGCGCCGGTCGCCAGGCCGACCGCCCCGTCCGGCGGGCGCGGGCTCTGCCTTGCGGGCGCCGCCCGGGCGATCGTCTGCACGGCGCATCGCGACCACCGGCTTGGGTGGTGCAGGCGGTGGCGCGGCGGGGCCCGGCGCGACTTCTGCGGCCGTCTCGCCGACGTCGCCCTGTGCCGCGGCATCGGCGCTGCCTTCAGGTGCCACGAGATTGTGTGCCGCTGCGGGCGCCGATGCGCCGGGCTCTTCGACTTCACCTGGCGCCGGCGCCAGGCTGGCGCTTTCGGCGAACTCGGCTTCAGCCGCTGCCGCGGCGACCGCCGGCGGCGCATCCTGGGCGGTATTGGCATGGGAGGTGACCGCCGGCGCGGGCGCCGGCGTGCTGATTTTTTCACCGCGCATCGCCGCCTCGAGCTGCTGGATGGCGGCGCGGATCTTCTGGGCGTCGCCCGTGGCATTGGCGGCCTCGAGCGCCTTCGATGCCACCAGCACGTTGCGGTCGTGCTCGCTCATGGCGGACGACACTTTCTCGCGCTCGGCCGTCTTGCGATTGAAGGCCTCGTCGATCGGCGCGCGGAACGCGTCCCACATCTTCTGTTCATGGCGGCGGTCCAGCGGCACGCTCTGCGCCTCGTGCTGCCAGCGCTGCTGCAGCGCCTTGACCGCGTCGATGCGCAGCATGGGCTGGGCGCCCAGTTCGACGGCTTCGGCGATCATGGCCTGGCGACGCTCGACGCTGGCCTTCTGCGCAGCTTCGAACGGCGCGCGGGCAGCGCCGAAGGCCTCATTCCATTGCGGCTGCAGCTCGGCGAACATCTTCTCGCCCACATGGCCGGCATCGCGCCAGCGGTCGGCAAACTGGTGCAGTGCACGGTTGTGCGCCTTCAGGTCGGCCGCGTCTGCATGGGCTTCGGCCCAGGCTTTCACCTCCTCGATCAGTGCGAGCCGATGGGCGCGGTGCTCCGCCGCGTCGGCGCGAACCTTCTCGAGCCAGGCCTCGACCACTTTGTGGGCCTCGTTGCACGCTTCGTCGAAGCGCTTCCACAGCGCATGGTTCGGCACGCCGCCCTGGTCGGCCTGCTTCCACTGGTCGCGCAGCGCGCGCAGGGTTTCCTGCATCTTTCGGCCGCCGAGGGCCTGGCCTTCGGGCCGCTTGAGCAACCCCTCGGCCTTGGTCACCAGGTCTTCGCGCACCTTGTCGGCGCTCCAGCGCTGCCAGCCTTCGAGTTCGCCGGCGGCAACCAGCGCTGCATGCACGCGCGCCTCGAGCTCGGACTCGACCAGCTTGCCGTGTTCTTTCAGCACCCCGCGCAGCGCGGCCGCGGCGCCGGCGCTGGCCTTGCCGTGGCCCTCCGCCGTCTCTTGTTCGAGCTTGGTCAATGCAGCCTGCACGGCGGCTTGCGCGGTGGCGCGCACCGCCGGGTCGACGGGCGGACGGGCGGGCTTTGCCGGCGCAGCCTTGGGCGCAACCGCCTCGCCGCGCGCGGCTCGCAGCTCGTCTGCCCACACGGGCACGGGTGGCAGCGGTGCGGCCGGATCGCCAGCCGCTGACTGGGCCTGTGCCAGCGCCCCGTGGAAGGCGTCCGACACCACCAGCAGCTGCGCGCGGGAGGCTTCCAGTTGCGGCGCGAACTTGGCGTCCAGGCTGCTCCAGTTGGCATCCTGCGCGATCTCGTCGGCCTGCTGCTGCCAGTGGGTGACGTCGCCGCGCAGCGATTCTTCCGCGCCCTGTGCGTCTTTCCATCCCTTGGTCGACAGGACCTCGAAGCGCTGCGCCAGCAGCACCGCGGCCTCGCGGTGCACCTGTGCGCGGTGCTGAAGGTCTTCGATGCCCTTCACACGCTCGGCGAGCTGCGCCTTGAAGCCCGCCAGCGGCTCGCGCGACAGCGGCGCACCCGCCTTGGCGGCATCGCGCTGCCAGGCCAGCGCATCGGCGATGTTGAGCTTGGACTGGGCCAGCAGGGCTTCGGCCTTCTGCGCCCACTCGGCAGCGATCGCTTCCTGGCCCTTGGCGCGCTTGATCTCGTCGAGCTTCTCGCGCACGGGGCGCGCCGCGCCCTTGTCGCGGCCGCTGAGTTCCTTGAACACGTCCTGCAACTGCTCGGGTGTGGGCTGCCCTGCCAGCCAGTCGCGGATGCGCTGGGCACGTTCGCCCGAGGTCGGCGCGGTGAAGGCGCCGCCGGTGAGCGTGTCGAGGGCCTGGAGGTCGAGGGTTTTGGTGGAGCTTGAGGTCACGGAGCGAGAGTCGTTGTACTGAAAGGAGAAGGCAGAACGCAGAAGCCGGCAAGGCCGGCGAACCGCGTATTTTCACAGAGCGGCGCCACCCTGTCTCGTGGCGGGCGCCGCAGCCGTCCGTCGGGGGTCAGCGCATGTCGAGTTTGAGCTCGGCACCGGGCTTCCATTCGCTGCCGCCGGCCTGGGGTTTCACGGCGCCGAGGAAGAGCCGCTCGCTGTCCAGCTTCTGTGCCAGCAGGTAGTCGCGGACCACGGCGCCGCGCTCCACCGCCAGCTGGCGGATCGACTCCTCGTCGACCGGAATGCTTGCCAGCAGCAGATTTTCCATCTCGCCGGTCGGCAGATCCTTCGCCAGACCGACCATGTTGCGCGGCTTCGTGATGTCGGCGCGCTTGTACACCGCGGCCAGCAGTTCCGGATATTCGGCATCGGTGAGCGGCGGCAGCTCGGCCGCATTCTGGCCGCCGCGTGCCGCGGCACGGCGCTTCTCGCTCTGGGCGAGCTGGCGCAGGCGCTGCTTCTGGTAGGCGGTACGTTCCTGCTCGAGGCTGGCGGTGCCGACCACGGTCATGCGCAGGCCGGGTCTGTCGGCCAGCGCTTTCGCGACCTTGTCGAGGCTTTCCTTCGCGGCCGCATTCAGCGTGGCGCTGCCGGGATCGAACACGATCGCGCTCGAGTCGCCGCTGCCGCCGCCCAGTCCACCCGTCAGCAGGCTGAAGGGCGAGGTCACCGCCTTCACGACATCTTGTAGTTGACGTCCATGCTCATCTTGCCGCGCTCGATGCCATGGCCCGCATAGCGCACCGAGTACGGCGAGAGCGGCGCCAGGTCGAGTTCGCGCATCTTCGCCGTGATGTCCAGTTCGAGCGGCTTCGCCAGTGGATTCAGCTTGCCGGTGATCTCGAGCGCCGCCGTCTGCTGCGCCTTGCCGCGCAGTTCGAGATCGGCCAATGCAGGCGAACTCGACGAGAACGCACTGAGCTTGCCGGTCAACTCGCTCAGGTCGGCCGAGTAGTTGGGCTTGACGAACAGGTCGGTGAAATCGATCCGGCCGTTGACCAGGCTCATCGGACCGAAATTGATGGCCGGCCTCGGACCCGTGTCCTCGGCCTGCGCGATGGCGGTGGGAGCCGGGGCCGGCGGCGCCACGCCACCACCGACCATCTGTTCTGCGGACACCGGCGCGCCGCCGGCGTTGGGTGTGGAAGCCCCACGCGTGGTGGTCGACGTCCCGCCGAGGCTGCGCTTCGTGCTGGTCTGCGCGGAAGCGTCGGCCTTGGCAGCCCCTTCCTGTTCGCCCTTCTTTGTCAGGTTCTGCAGGTTGAGACGTCCGGCGGGGTCGACGATCACGCGCGCAAAGAAATCGGTCAACGTGGTTTCCCGCACATCGACGGCCAGCGGGGCGCTCGGCGCCAGCGCAAGCTGCATGCCGCGAAGGCTCAGGGTCTTCCAGCTCAGCAACCGATTGGTGTTGCGGTCGAACCCCGGCGACTGTGTGAGCGAGACGCTGTTCGCGCGGAAGTCGTCGAGTGCGGTGTCGCCTGCGAGCTTGAGGGTCATGCCGGACGGCGCCTGCGCAAAGCGCACGGTGCCGCGGTAGCTCGCGAAAGCGCGTCGGATGTCGACGTTGAGCGTTTCGGCATAGTAGGCCTTGAACGCGTGGGCCGGGAAGGAGCCGATCTCGAGGCGCCCCTCGGCGGCGATCGGTTTCAGCACCACGCTGCCCTTGTAGTCGAAGCGGCCCGGGTCGGCCCGTCCGGCGCCGATGCGGCCGGACACCTCCAGGGGCGAAACCGTGCTGGTGTCCGGCGCGATCTTCCGGGCACTGACCTTCAGCGCCGTGATCTCGACCTCGACAGGCGTGGCGCTTGCCTGGTCGGCATAAGAGACCGCGCCGCCGTCGACCGACACCTGACCGATGGTCAGGGCCCACGGCTTGGTGTTGGCTCCGCCAGACGCCGCTTCAGCCTCGACCGGCTTGGGCGCAGCCGTCTTCGCCGCTTCGGTGCCCGTCTGACTGTTGGCCGGCGCCCTCAGCCAACGCTCGAACATCCAGCGCTTGTCCTTGTCGCGCTCGATGCGCACCTTGGGCTGGTTGGCGCTGAAGCTGCCGATGGTGAGTTTGTGCCCGGTCATGTCGACCTCGGCATCGGTCAGCTCGAATCGGCCGGCGCTGGCCAGCGCCGCCTTGCCCTGCGTCAATGCCAGTCCATCGACGAAGAGCTTGCGCGCCTTGAACTTGAGTTCGGGCTTGTTCCAAGCCACCTCGATCTGGCCACCGAGCTTGCCGTCGATCGTCGGCTCGAGGCTTTGCGCCAGGTACGGTGCGGCGAGCGACAGTGGCAATGCCTCGACCTGCGCCGTGACCGTCGCGACCTTGTCCGTCGTCTGGCCTTCGAACTTGAGCGCCGCTCCCGCGACCGAAGCGCTGCCGCTGAAGCTGGCGGGCTTGTCCATCGGCCACCGGATGGCGGTGACCTCGAGATTGAGCGCGCCGGCCTCGACAGCCGCTGCCGGGCGGGTGGTTTCGTCGCGCCAGGCGAGCTTGCCGCCACTGAGCGCGAATTTGTCCACCTGGAGTTGCCAGGGCTTCGCGGGGGGCGCGGACCCCGGATCCGGAGGTGCAGCGACCTTTTGCGTGGCGCCAGTGGCCGGATCGGTGGCCAGCAGGTTCAGCTTGCCTGCCGCATCGCGGGCCACGGCCAGCGAGGGTGCGGCCAGCGACACCTCGCCCAGATGCACCACCTGCTCCAGCGGGCGCACGTCCGCCAGCTGGAGCCGGAGATTGTCGAACGCGAGCAGGTCGCGACCACGGCCATCGGCCACTTTGGTGCCATGCGCCTCGATCGTCCCGGTGATCTTGAGCCCGGCGGCCGCAGCGCGCTCGAATTCGATCTTGAGGTCGGCGTCCAGCGACCCGGCTTTCAGTTGCACCGGCAGGCCACCCGGGATGTAGCCCAGATAAGGCGCAAGGTCGAGCCCCTTGAAAGCCAGCCTCGCATCGGTCTTGCGGCTGTCGGCAAACGGGGTGGTGAAGGCAGCCGAATCGAACTTGCTGCCGTTCAGCACGAAGGCGAGCTTGGGCTCGACCTTCACTTCGCGTTGCGAAGCGAGGTTGCTCAAAAACGGCACGTTGAGCACGAGATCGCGCAATTCCTGCTTGCGCTTGACCGTCTGGTCGTCGAAGTCGACCGCACCGCCGGTGACGGCGATGTTGTAGATGGCAAAGCGTGGCGAATCCCCGGGCGGTTCCTTCGACGGCGCCGAGAGCCTCGCCAGGATGTCGTCGATGTCGTACTTGCCGTCCGCCAGATGGGTGAGCGCGATCGCGGGCTGGTCGATGGCCACCGCATCGACCACCGGCGCCAGCCGCAGGACCGATTGCAGTTCGGCATCGGCGTAGACACGCGCGATGCGCAGTTGCGTGCCCTTGCCATCCGCGGTGGCGACGCGCAGGTCGTTCAAGGTGAGCTCCAGGGTCCAGGGCCTGAAGTCGATCTTGCCGACGCTGACCTGCCGCCCCAGCTTCTCGCTTGCGATCTTCTGCAACTGGCTCTTCATGATCGGGGGAACGGCAAGCCACGCCACCAGCCAGAGCGCCAGCACGGCGAAGACGGCGACGATTGCGCGTCGCACCCACTTGTTCTGTTTCAGCGCGGCTGCATTCATCAGCGTTGAGTGTGCCGCAAACGCGCAGGCGTTCCCGAAAGAAGAAAGCCCGGTGGCACGACGCGAAGTCTTGCCACCGGGCTCGATGGCGGGCCTGAGACCCATGCCATCTTTTCGCTTGGCCGGAAGTTGAATCGTCCCGGCTTCGCAGGCGGCAAGAGATTGCCACCATGGGGTGCTTTGGACTGCCGAGCCGGAGGAATCCCCCCGCTCCGAGCCCGCTGCGAACGCCTGAATCAACAGGCAAAGCCAGCTTACGCCCGGGTCAAGGGCAATGCAAATGCCATTTTCAATCGACCTCACGCCCTTGATGGACGCCGTCGCGATAGGCTATATTTAGAATATAAAACCTAGCTGTTATGCTTGACCAGGTATTTAGCGGTTCATAGAATCCGCGTTGACCGTGCTGCCCGCTTTGGCCTGCAGCCGGCCTCCAGAAAATCCGCCGCCGAGTGCCGATGCACCGGCTTGATCAGACGGCCGCGCTCTTTCCCCTCCTCCTCGCGCGGACCTGACCATCCAGGCGACGTCGCCCTCCATTCGCATTCCGCCCACGGCGCCGATGCAATGTCGGCGCCGCCGACGAAAGGAACAGCGATGAATGAGGCGTTGGCAGCCGCTCACCGGGGACTTCGGACTTTCGTGTCCGATGTCGTCGACGGCTTTTTCGAGATCACGCACAACGGCTTTGCCCTGATTGGACTTGCGATCGTGTTCGCGGCGCTGGCCCTGGCGGCGCGCCCGGACCTGCGCCAATCCGGCGAGGAGCACCTGATGGGTTGGCTTCAATCGCGCAAGCCCCCGCCGGAGCCGACGGATCTGGAGCCCACGGCGATCGAACGCACAACGGCAGCCAACCCGACCGATCTGCCCAAGCAGCAGGCCGCGGTCGCGTTCTGGCTGAGCAAAAAGTACCGTGTCGCCGCCGAACCGCTGAGCGTGCTGGTGGCGGAGGCCTATGACATCGGCAAGCGCACGAAGCTCGATCCGACACTGATCCTCGCGATCATGGCCGTGGAGTCGAGCTTCAATCCGTTCGCGCAAAGCCACGTCGGCGCCCAGGGCCTCATGCAGGTCATGACGACAGTCCATGGGGAAAAGTACGAGCGCGCCGGCGGCACCCTCACCGCCTTCGATCCGGTCACCAACATGCGCGTCGGCGTCAAGGTGCTGCAGGAATGCATTGCACGTGCCGGTTCGGTGGAAGGCGGCCTGCGTTACTACGTCGGCGCCGCGAACCTCGCGGACGATGGCGGGTATGCAAGCAAAGTGCTCGCGGAGCATGAACGGCTGCGGCAGGTCGCGGCCGGCGGCCGTGCAGTGCCTGCAACCAGCGCGCCTGCCTTGCGTGCGCAGATTCCGCCGGCCATCGAGCCGGCCGAGCCGGCCGGCCAGAAGGTGGCCCTGCTGGGCGACTCCTGAGCCGTCTCGGCTACACTCGCCGGGCACGCGACTGGCGATAGGCGCAGCCTCTTTCAGAGACGACGCGCTGACGTGGAACACCACTGGGAAGCGTGCCGCCCGGCCCGACGGGTGTTCAGCCGTTCGCCTGGGCAGCCCTTGTTTGGTTGAAGAACAAGGACATTCGTCTTCAAAGGACTGCCATGTACCAACGCAACACGCTCGTCGAACAGACCGACCCCGAAATCTGGGCTGCCATCCAGGCCGAAAATGCGCGCCAGGAGCAGCACATCGAACTCATCGCGAGCGAAAACTATGCCTCGCCTGCCGTGATGCAGGCCCAGGGCTCGCAACTGACCAACAAGTACGCCGAGGGCTACCCCGGCAAGCGCTACTACGGCGGCTGCGAATTCGTGGACGTTGCGGAACAGCTGGCCATCGACCGCGTCAAGCAGCTCTTCGGTGCCGATGCCGCCAACGTGCAGCCGCATTGCGGTGCCTCGGCCAACGAGGCCGTGATGCTGGCCTTCCTGAAGCCGGGCGACACCATCATGGGCATGAGCCTGGCCGAAGGGGGACATCTGACGCACGGGATGCCGCTGAACATGAGCGGCAAATGGTTCAACGTGGTGAGCTACGGACTGGACGCCAACGAGGCGATCGACTACGACGCCATGGAACGCAAGGCGCACGAGCATTTGCCGAAGCTGATCATTGCCGGCGCCTCGGCCTACTCGCTGCGCATCGATTTCGAGCGTTTCGCCAAGGTGGCCAAGGACGTGGGCGCGATCTTCATGGTGGACATCGCCCATTACGCCGGCCTGGTCGCCGCGGGCGTGTACCCGAACCCGGTGCCGCATGCGGACATCGTGACCTCGACCACGCACAAGAGCCTGCGCGGCCCGCGCGGCGGCATCATCCTCATGAAGGCGCAGCACGAGAAGGCGATCAACAGCGCGATCTTCCCCGGCCTGCAGGGTGGCCCCCTGATGCACGTGATCGCCGCCAAGGCCGTCGCCTTCAAGGAAGCGCTGACGCCCGAGTTCAAGAGCTACCAGCAACAGGTGGTCAGGAATGCGCAGATCGTGGCCGAGACGCTGATCGGACGGGGCCTGCGCATCGTCAGCGGACGCACCGAAAGCCATGTGATGCTGGTCGACTTGCGCGCGAAGGGCATCACGGGCAAGGAAGCCGAAGCCGTGCTGGGCAGCGCGCACATGACCATCAACAAGAACGCCATTCCCAACGATCCGGAGAAGCCGATGGTGACCAGCGGCGTGCGCATCGGAACGCCGGCGATGACCACGCGGGGCTTCAGGGACGATGAGGCGCGGGCCACGGCACACCTGATCGCCGACGTGCTGGACAACCCGCGCGACGAAGCCAATCTCGCGGCGGTGCGCGCCAAGGTCCACGCGCTGACCAGCCGCTTCCCGGTTTACAGCTGACCCGGGCCTGGCCGCATGAAGTGTCCTTTTTGCGGCCATCCCGAAACGCAGGTCGTCGAGACCCGGGTTTCCGAAGACGGCGATTTCGTGCGCCGCCGACGCCAATGCGCGGCCTGCGAAAAGCGCTTCACCACCTACGAGCGCCCGGACGTGAACTTCCCGGTGATCGTCAAGAAGGACGGCAGCCGCGCGGACTTCGACGCAAAGAAGGTGCGCGCCTCGATGATGCTGGCGCTGCGCAAACGCCCGGTCAGCATCGAGCAGATCGACAGCGCCTTGCTGCGCATCGAGCAAAAGCTGCTTTCCAGCGGGTTGCGCGAACTCGAGTCCAACAAGGTCGGCGAGCTCGTCATGCGTGAACTCAAGAAGCTGGACAAGGTGGCCTACGTGCGGTTTGCGTCGGTGTACCGCAGCTTCGAGGATGTGGACGAATTCAGGCAGTTGCTGCGCGACATTTGAGGAGCGCCTGGAAGTTTGGGCAGATTTGTTAAAAGCGCTTAACGAATATCCTAAATTGTCTCATTTGTAGTCTTCTGCGCCGTTCATCGGCTTGACCGCGCCGTTGGGCAACGCGCACTACCTCGCGCATGTGACAACTCGTAGCATCCGCGCTGCCATGCGACCGATGCTTCTGCCCCGCTCTTCCTTTTGCCAGCGTGCTGCGGGGTTCACGGCTGTGGAATTGATGGTCGTGATTGCCATCGTGGCGACCTTGGCTGCACTGGCAATGCCGAGCTTCAAGGACGTGCTCGACCGGTATCGCGTTCACCAGGCAACGCAAGACCTGAGCGCCATGCTCTATCAGGCGCGCACCGAAGCAATCAGGCGCGGGGGCCACATCACCGTGCGAAAGGCGACTTCCACAGACTGCACCACGGGCGGTGCGGGCGACTGGAGCTGCGGCTGGGTTGTCTTTGTCGACGCCGACGATGACGGGGTGCTCGACGCGGACGAGGAGCAACTGCAGAGTGCTCCCGCACCCACGGGCGTGAACGTCAAGTTCGTCTTGAGTACCGGGCGCTCCTACATGCAAGGGGACGCGTGGGGTCAGTTCGGAGGAATGGGCGGCTTCAGCTTCGAGCTGACACCAAAGGACAACACGAACATCGACCTGCAAAGGCATCTCTGCATGTCCAGTGGCGGGCGCTTGAGAATGCTCAAGGGGAGCGCATTGTGCAATTGACCACTTCCTGGTCCGACAGCGGTCCCTGTCGCAACAGCAGCAACCGGCGGCAGGCCGGCATGACGTTGCTCGAATCGCTGGCCGCGCTCGTGGTGCTCGCAGTGGCCGTTCTCGGCATGCTGGGCGTCCAGCTCCGCACACTGGCCGAAACACAGACCGGCGTGCGGCGTGCCCAGGCGGTTCGCCTGATCGAGGATTTCGCCGAGCGCATCAAAAACAACCCGGGCGGCTTCGCACAATTGCCGGCCTATGTCGCCGCATGGGACGCCATCCCGACCGCATCGAGTTGCGTCACTGCCGCTTGCGATCCCGCCGGCCTGGCGGCCTGGGACATCCGGAACTGGAAGCAGTCCGTCGCCGAGACGTTGCCGATGGGCAAGGCGCATGTCTTCGAGTCCACCGACGAAACGACCGTGGGCCTGAAGCGCCAATTGGGCGTGATGGTCGGCTGGCGGGCCAACGAGCGCGACACCAGCGCCCTGACCCCCGCACATGCCGCAGCCTATCTCGATCCGTTCAAGCCGACCGGCGCGACGGAGGCGGTTGAATGCCCCGCCGGCCTCGTCTGCCACCTCGTTTATGTGCAACCTTGAGTCTTCCTGCCCCAGGGCGCGCCGCTCCCGTCAACGAGGCGTGGGGCTGATCGAACTGCTGGTCGGCATGACAGTCGGCCTGCTCGTCATCGCTGCGGCCATCGGCACGCTGATGATCTCCCGCGGCACCTCGTCCTCCATCAGCGACATCAGCCGGCTGCAACAACAGGGCTCCTTCGCGCTGCGCGTGATCGGCGTGCAGCTTCGGCAAACCGGATCCGTGGAGCCGGGTCTTGACGGACAAACCCGGCTGTTTGCATTCGGGGCCGCTGTCCCAACCTACGGCGCGACCAATGCTGCGGTGAGCGGCAGCGATGGGGTGAATTCAGGTTCGGACACCCTTTCCGTCGCCACCATGGCTTCGCAAGGCCTTCCCACCACCCAGCGACGGGATTGCGTCGGGCGGGCCGTCGCTGCGGGGACGCGGATGCAAGCGCAATTCCGCATCGACGGCGCTGAGCTCAAATGCAGTGCGGGCGGCACTTCGCAGGCGCTGATCGAGAACGTCGCCGATTTCCAGGTCTGGTACCGCGTCGCCACCGGCGCGGGCACCCGCATCATGAGCGCGACCGACGTCGAAACCGCCAGCCAGTGGGGATCGGTGACCGCCGTCGAAGTCTGCCTTGACCTGAAAGGCGACGAGCCCACACCCGACCCGGGATCCACCTACCTGGATTGCAACGGCACCCGCAGTGCCCGCGATGGACGCGTGCACCTCGTGTTTCGCAACGTGTTCGACCTCCGTACCCAGAACGGTTGACCATGCAGGGGCCTGTCTCGCGCGCGCGTCAGCAAGGTGTCTCGCTCTTCGTGGTGCTGGTGATGGTGCTGCTCACCACCCTGATTGTTCTTTGGGGATCGCGCAGCGCGCTGCTCAACGAAATGATCACCGGCGCCGACAGCGACTACCAGCGCGCGCTCGAGGCCGCGCAGGCCATGGTCAGGGACGCAGAGTTCGATATCAAGGGAGAACGTCCCGACGGGACACCTTGCAGCGGTGATCACTGCAGGGCATGGGGCGACCTCGCCGTTACCGACGGCAAGCTTTTCTATCCCGAAACGATCAACGAATACACGGATCTGGAGACGGCGCTGGGCAGCAGCACGCCTTCCTGTGCATCAGGGATCTGCGTCCCGACCGGCGTCAAGGACGAGTTCTGGGTGAAAAGCACCGACTTCGATGCGATGAAAGCCCGCGCGTCGCTGTACGGCGCCCACACCGGCGCCGTGGCAAACACCGCGGGCAATCCGCTGCTCGTCCATTCGCTGGCCCGGGCCTGGTACTGGGTCGAAATACTGCCTTACGACGAGGCGTCGAAAGCCGCCGGCGGCGCCGCCTATCGCTTCGGACCCGATGAAAGATTGCGCCCTTTCGTCTATCGCATCACCGCGATTGCACAGGGGCTCAAGCCATCGACGCGCGCCGTCGTCCAGACGACGATGGTGTGGAAGAAAAAAGGGTCCTGAACGTCACGAAGCAAGGCCCTTGAGGTCTGCGACCGATGAGCCAGTGGGTGGACAGGGAGAGGAAGTCACATGAAGCGTTGTTCAGGATTTGCACGATCCGTTTTGTATGTGGCCATGTCAGCCACGTTCCTGCCGCAGCACCAGGCGCTGGCGGCCCCGCTCAGCCTGAGCACGGCGCCTGCCGGAACCAGCTACCGCCCCCCGGCGCCCAATGTCATCGTTTCGGTGGACGACTCCGGCAGCATGGGCGATTCCGGCATGGCTTCGCTGCGCGACGCGCTGCGCGCGACGTTCGCTGCCACCCAGGTGCCGGACGGCGAGATTCGCCTTGCCTGGCAGGCCATGACCAACTGCTATCAGATCCCCAGCACGGAATGCGGCAACCTCAACGCCATGAAAGTGCTGGACGGCGCGCACCGCACGAATTTCATGGCGTGGGTCGACACGCTGGTGCCGCAAAGCGGCACCCCATCGCACCGCATGCTGCGCCATGCCGGGGAATACCTCAAGAAGCCGCTCGACGTCGACAGCGCCTGGGCCAGCGTGCCCGGCGCGACGCTCGAACCGGTGCTCGGCTGCCGACGGAGCTACAACCTTTTCATGACCGATGGCGGTTGGAACCGGACCTCCACCGGCGACAACAATGTGGGGAACGCCGACGGAACGGCGACGACCTTGCCCGACGGGACGCCCTATGCCCAGACGGATCCCGCCACGAAGATCTACCGCGACAGCTTCACCAACGCCGCGGGCACTTTCAACACGACGCTCGCCGATCTGGCCTTTCACTACTGGTCGACCGACTTGCAACCCACCCTCGCCAACAGGGTCAGTCCCAAGATCAAACAGACGGGAAACGTGGACTTCACGGGAGGCAGCACGACGCGCGCCATTCCGCAGTACTGGAACCCCCGCAACGACCCCGCGACGTGGCAGCACATGAGCCTGTACACGGTGGGATTCAACAGTGCGGCCAGCTGGACCGTTCAGCCGGCCTTTGGCTCCGATACCTGGACAGGTGGCGACTACGCCCGGCTCATCACCGGCGACCTCGACTGGCCCAACCCGATCACCGGCAGCGATGGCAACGAGCGCATCACCGAGCTATGGCACATGGCGCTGAACAGCCGCGGCAAATTCATTCGCGCACCCAACGCCGACGCATTGGTGACGGCTTTCCAGGATGTCCTGAACGAGATCATTTCCGACAAGAGCGCGCCGGTGACATCGCTGAGCGCCAGTTCACAGACGACCCGCCTGGCGACCAGCGCCTTCGCTGCTGGCTATGACGGCAAGGACTGGTCGGGTTACGTGACCCGCTACGACCTCGCGACCGGATCGGCTGCACTCGACCCCGACACCAG
>SEGN01000453.1 GCA_004211245.1 Variovorax sp. | reverse complement strand
GCGTTCTTCGCGCCGCGCGCGGCCAGCAGCATGTTCTCCTTGACCGTGAGGTCGCTGAAGATGCCCATGTTCTCGGGCACGTAGGCGATGCCGAGTTCGGCGATCTGCGGCGTGAGCATCGCGGTGATGTCGCGGTCGCCGAAACGCACCCTGCCCTGCGACGCGTGCCACAGCCCCATGACGGTTCGCAGCGTGGTCGTCTTGCCCGCGCCGTTGCGCCCCAGCAGCATCGTGAGCTGACTCTTCGGCACGACCAGATCGACGCCGTGCAGGATGTGGTACGCCCCGATGTGCGTGTGCACGCCACTCAGTTCGAGCAGGTTCATGCCGCCTCCTTCGCCACGCCGAGATAGGCTTCCTGCACGATCGGCGAGGCGATGACTTCGGCCGGCTCGCCGTCGGCCACCAGCGTGCCGTTGTGCAGCACGATGATGCGGTCGGCCAGTTCGCGCACCACGTCCATCTTGTGTTCCACCAGCAGGATGGTCTTGCTCTTGTCCTGCTTCAGTTGGCGGATCAGGTCGAGGATGACCGGCGCCTCGGCCGCGTTCATGCCCGCGGTCGGCTCGTCGAACATGAAGACCTTGGGCTCCAGCGCCATCAGCAGCGCGACTTCGAGCTTGCGCTGGTCGCCATGCGGCAGGCTGGCCACCGTGGCGTGCTCCTTCGACTTCAGGTTGATCTGCGCGAGCAGTTCGTCGGCGCGCGCAGTCAACGCCTGGTGGTCGCTCCAGATGCTCCACAAATTGAGCCCGCGCCGGTGCGCGCCATCGCGCGTGGCCTGCACCGCGAGGCGCACGTTCTCCAGCACCGTCAGGTTGGGGAACAGGTTGGTGAGCTGGAACGCCCGGCCCAGCCCCGCGTGCGTGCGCGCCGACGGCGACAGGCCCGAGAGCAATCGCCCGTCCAGCGACACCGTGCCCGCGCTCGCCTTGAGCTGCCCCGAGATCAGGTTGAAGTACGTGGTCTTGCCCGCCCCGTTCGGCCCGACGATCGCCGTCAGCGTGCCGGGTGCGAAGGCGCAAGACACCGAATTGACAGCCACATGGCCACCGAAGCGAATCGTCAGATCTTTGGTTTCAAGCATGGAGGCAAGCGAAGCGAGGCCCGTTCGTGAAGCGACACGGAGTGCGCGAAGACTGGGGGCGAGCCCTTACCTCTTGTTCTTGATCGGGATGTCCATCTCTTCGGGCTTGATCTCGTGCACGAGCTCAGGCACGCCCCATGCGAACGCCGGGTCGACCTTGATCTTGAAGTGGTACATCGACTGCATCGCCTGATGGTCTTCGCGGCGGAAGGTCATCTTGCCCTTGGGCGTGTCGAAGCTCATGCCTTCCATTGCGGCGATGAGCTTGTTGGCGCCGGCATCGCCATTGGTCTTCTTGAGCGCGGTGACGGCAGCCATCGCGGCCGAGAAGCCGCCGGCGGTGAAGAAGTCCGGCGGCGTCTTGAACTGCTTGTAGTGCTGCGACACCATGGCCTCGTTGACCGGATTCTTCGGAATGCCGAAGTAGTAGTACGCGGCGCCTTCCATGCCCGGCAGGTTCTTGTAGGCCGCCATGGCCGGCAGGATGTTGCCGCCGGTGGCGATCTCGATGCCGTAGCGCTTCAAGTCGAGGTCGACGATCTTGAACGGATTGCCGGCGCCGGCCCAGACGATCCAGATGATCTTGCGGCCCGGTTGGTCCTTCAACTTGTCGATCAGGCGCTGCGCGCCGGCCGTGAAGTCGGTGGTTGCGGGCGGCAGGTACTCCTCGTGCACCAGCTTCGCCTTCTTGACGGCGCCGGCAAATGCCTTCACGCCATCACGGCCGAAGGCGTTGTCCTGTGCGAGCGTGGCGATGGTCACGCCGGGCTTGTCGATCGCCACGGCGTTGGAAATCGCGTCCTGGCTCGAATTGCGGCCGGTGCGGAAGATGTACTTGTTCCACTTGTCGCCGGTGATCGAGTCCGCCACGGCCGGCTCGACGATCAGCACCTTCTTGTATTCCTCGGCCACCGGCAGCATGGCCAGCGCCACGCCCGAAGACGTCGGGCCGATGGCCAGCGCGGCCTTGTCGTCGGAGTACGCGGCGGCGAGCAGCGACTTGCCCAGGTCCGGCTTGCCCTGGTCGTCTTTCTCGATCAGCACGATCTTCTTGCCACCGACCATCATCGTGCCGCCCGTGGCGTACTCCAGTCCCATCTGCAGGCCGACCGCGGTCTGCTTGCCGTAGGCTTCGAGCGGGCCGGTCTTGCTGTAGATGTGGGCGATGCGGATTTCGTTGGACTGCGCGAACGAAGCGC